>NZ_JBXFWM010000003.1:0-146381 GCF_056856655.1 Stenotrophomonas sp. STEN033 | reverse complement strand
CAGGATCGAGATGATCTGCTCGTCGGTAAATCGCTTCTTCATGGAGCTCTCCTTGCCTGTTAAGGGTAGAGAACTCACTATCCAAATGGCTACACGTTTCGTCTCAGGTCAGCGTCTTGTTGGATCTGGCGCAGCCATGTATCAACCCTGGGAAGAATGGAATCCAGATCGGGCAGAAAGCCATCCCCGTCGAGCCAGGCCGCAATGTCCAGATCCATCGCCAAGTCCTCCAGCTCCCGAATGAGAGGGTACGGCATCAGTTCCAATGTGCGACCGTTGTTCCGAATGGCTCGAGCGAGGCATTGCGCGGTGCTCTGCCGAGCTCTCACCGACGCAAGTACGGACTCAATTCTGGTGATCAGTGAATTGTTCGACACGACGCTTGGCTCTGGAAACAACCCGCGCCGCGAAGCGGCGTCGGCTTGGGTTAACGATCAGGTCCCGGCGGGATAGTACTTGCGCATGAAGTCCTGCAGTAACCCATCCGTAACCTCTCTGTTGCCCGAACAGTACGCAGAAAACATGGACAAATAATCCCGCATCTTCTGTGGGTCATCCCGCAAATCGTACACCGAGCTTACGCGGCCGTGCCGTGATACGGCAGTGGCCCAATCGCCGCGGTTGAGGCTAAAGAATATCCAGCAGTGCTCTGCTTCCAGGTGATCGTCTGAGAGCTGATTGCAATTGTTGGATGCAAGCGCCCTCGCAGCAGCGAAAGTAATCTCAGGTTCGCAGGAGTCTTTCATGCAGGGCTTTACTCTGGAATTGAGCCGCGCCGCGAAGCGAGTTCGGCTTGAATGAACTGTTAGGCCGCGTACTGCTACTCGATGCGACGAATTGCATACGGAGTGTCATGGCCGGGAAAGAACTGCATACGACGGTACGAGGCCCCATATGTAGCTAGACCTTTGCATGTCCTTGCATTCCATCGTTCTATCCTGAGCCCATTGTTTCCGGCGAGTGAAAGAGTGAATTCGATCGGTACTACTTTGCAAGCTTGACCAACCTCGGCCTGAATCATGCCCAAGGGCTCTGGATCGAACCTCGCGGCAGTCAGGGCGGGGCTATATAAGAGTGGTAAGAAAGCAAGAGTCGTGTGCATTGATATCGTTGGCGACCTAACTCCGGAATCAAGCCGACCCGCGCAGCGGGGTCGGCTTGAATGAACTGTTAGGGCTCATACGGCGCCAGTAGTGAGTCCCAGAAAGTTGGAACCGGTGAGCCAAGGATGTTGGATAAGCCGACTTTAAGAGCAAGCTGTTCCTCCGCCGTAAGTGGGTTCTCCTCCAGCCCAACGGGATGCTCTCTGCGCCTTGTGTAAGGACGAACGAACTTGAGGGCGGCCAAGAATTGATGCCAGGAATCCGCGACTGGGGTGGTCTCCCAGTAGCCCATGCCATGCATGGCGGTATACACCGGCAATGATGCCTGGGACTGATCAATGAAGATCGGGTCGCCACATGCGGTTTCTCTGGCTAAGACGAGCCAACTCTGATTCCAGTCAGGCCCTTCGTACCCGTTCTGTTCTTCGGTTAGCGCGGCAAGTGAGAAGAACCCTATGCCACCTATGCCAAAAGAAAGGTCAGGTTGGGGGAGAAGATTCTTGGCTAACGACGATGTGTCCATGAGCTCTAACGCCTGAGTTAAGCCGACCCGCGAAGCGGGTTCGGCTTGAATGAACGGTTAGGCATGATTGATCAGATGCCATGCTGAGAATGGATGGAAAGATCCGACTCTACCCACCTGTTTTCCTTCCTCTCTAGGGTCGCCATTCGATTTCATCGATAGCTCCAAAGCGAAAAGTATCGTTCCCACCTTGGGCGACTCTCGAGCCATCAGGCGCCAGACCGTAAAGACGAAACCTGCCAGAAACCCGAGCTTGGACAGGTGTATGAATGGAGTTCGACTGATGAGCAAACCTCGCTAGAGCAAGCGCGTCCGGACCTTTCAAATTGACTGTGCCGTAAGGTTCTCCTCCATCGAATGCTTCACGAGTGAGAAACAAGTAGGCATCACCTCCATCGGATGAAGCCACGACGATGCCGGCAACTTGTATCAATTGGCCGTCATATACATCGGGATTGGAGAGTAGCTGCGTAGATGTTGTAGCGCAGTAATGCTTGTCGGCCCGGTTGCCCACAAACACACAAGCGCCAGGTGGCGCCCACCCATGATCGAGGGGAATGCCCGCCTGGCTCCCGCAGGCGGTGAGTGCAAGACTCAGGACAACGGCGATCGGAAGGACTCTTGTCATGCCTAACTCTGGAACTAAGCCGCGCCGCGAAGCGGCGTAGGCTTGAATGAACTGTTAGGCGCGAAAGCCATGCTGCTTGTGAACTCAAAGTCCCCAGATTGCATCTCGAAGCGCCTCCCATAAATCCTTAAGTTTCTTTCGGCTTCCCATGAAGAAAAGGACTCGTACTAGTTGTATCAGCGCGGCGACTAGAAGAACAAGGAATCCAATCAGCCCAATTGCATCCCTAAATAAGATTCCTGCGATGGCGAGTGCTACAAGTGCTGCCAGAACGGCTAGGTCGGACTTCCGCATTTCTCTCTGCGTAGCAGTGGTCATCGCGCCTAACTCCGGAATTAAGCCGACCCGCGAAGCGGGTTCGGCTTGAATGAACTGTTAGGTGCCAGCCCGGTAAGGCGGCCACTCACTGCAGTCTCGAACATCCTCAAGTGCACCAGACCACAGCCCCATGTGGCCGTGGTGCCTTGCCGTGAAGTGTGCTGTGACCCAAGCGTAGCCAGTGTCGAATTCTTGGCCGTCGACGCGTTTGCAGTCTTTGGCGTTGAGCCAGAGTCCGTTTGAGTAGAGGCTCTGCTCATAGTCTTCCTTGTGCAGGTATATGGCATTCCCCTCGAACTCGAGGCGTACAAATCCGCGTGCGCTGATTAGTTTGCCCTCGTACTTTTCGGGATTTGCGAGGAGCTGGACGATGGAAACGGTCTCAGCTTTTTCTGGGCCTTCGGCAGAAGCCGAGAGCGATCCGAATAATAGAGCGAGGGTTGCGATAACTAGGTAGTGGATGGATCTCACGGCGCCTAACTCCGGAATTAAGCCGACCCGCGAAGCGGGTTCGGCTTGAATGAACTGTTAGGCATCCGGCGTCTCCGCGAAAGGGAGGCTGATCTGATGCTCATCGAGTACGGACTTATAGTGCTCAAGCATGGCGAGCAGGGTGCCGTGTAGATCACGAAGCTCATCTACTGCGGCAGGACTATCTGAGAGCGCCACGGCAGTCTGGACGCATAGCGCATGAAGAGTGTCGCCTTGCACAAGCAATCCCGGGAACTTGCGACCAGGATGCCGGACAACGGGCATATTCGATTGGTCTGAGTAGATCTCGACGTTCTCGATGCGCATGATCTGATGCCTAACTCTGGAATTAAGCCGACCCGCGCAGCGGGTTCGGCTTGAATGAATTGTTAGGCGGCTGTGGCCACTTGCCGCTCCCCGGGGCCAATGCTGCCTTGTTTGTGCAACCCAACGTGAGCCGATCATGCCACAGTTTGCAGGGTGGAGCTTGCCTGGGAAACCCTGCCGCGCGTAGCTGCCGAAGTGCGATGAAATGATTGCGATGGGGCAGTGAAGCGTAAGGCGAAATGATGCGCTTGCCGATGCCGAGAACAGTTGGTGCTGCTACCCGGAGCCGACCGGTGACTTGCCGATGTTGCGGCCGAAAGAAGAGGGGCCAGCCAACCCAACCCACTGCCGCCTAACTCCGGAATTAAGCCGACCCGCGCAGCGGGTTCGGCTTGAATGAATTGTTAGGCCTCGTACCCTGGCTGTTTATGCCGAACAGTACTCAGGTACAGTGCAACAACACGGGAAACGTCTGAGTCCGATAGTTTGGCAAGCTTGGGTCCGGTAGAGAGCTCTACATGGGTTCTGTCAGCGGACAAGACCAAAGGCTCTGCTACCTCCGCGATCGCTTTATTCCAGCGCCACGTGGTGGGCAGACAATGGTTTTGGTGATCGAAAGCTGCAAGGACATCAACAAGAGACACACTTGGTGCATCTAGAAGGCGGTTTTCGATCAGTTCGCGTAGCTGCGTGACTTGGCCTGCCATTTGCGCTCTCTAGAGCCTAACGCTCTGAGTTAAGCCGCTGCCACCAAGTGGCAGTCGGCTTGAATGAATTGTTAGGTGCGCTCGCCATCTAGGTGCTCCTTGATCTCACTCAGTGACTTTGCTCGTTGCCTCAGCTCGCTGAGTCTGACGGCCTCATGCTCCGCCCACATGATTTCGGCGCCATCCTCTAGCGGCTCATAGATAGGCAGGAGCTCGGTCACTCCCTCAAAGACCCATTGAACTGGCACTCCCTCGGTACCGCCCTTATATGAATCGGTTCCCGAGTTTGCGATAGCAACGAGTTTGGCATAAGCCTCCTCCAGGTTGCCGGCTCTCACAATGACAGTGTTCTCCCAGACAAGAAACTTCCCCTCAGGGTCGTCATTGCCGCTGGAGTCGAGCTCAATGAAACGAAGTAGGTAAGAGCCCACATACCAGCCAACGGGAGATATGTCTTTTGAGTATGCGGCCATCTGTGTTATGCACCTAACTCGTATTGGACCGCCTAACAGCGGTGTAGAGCAGAGTATCCCTGTTTTCTTGCCGCTTTCAAATTAAGAAATTCCCACGTCGAATCATGGGTTTAGCCGATAGGGGTAGCCAAAGCCGGACTGCATGCTTCCCGGAAACTACCGCTTGGGAGCGGCCTATGCGTTACGACCCTGTTCCAAGCGGTGTAACACCGGCGCAGCCGCTGCGATTGCTGGATAGTGTCAGGGCACAGATTCGTTTGCGGCACTACAGCATCCGTACCGAGCAGGCCTATCTGGGGTGGATCAGGCGGTTCATCCTGGCCAACGGAAAGCGCCACCCCCGCGAGATGGGCGGTGATGAAGTTGCGGCATTCCTCAGTCAGCTGGCGACGGAAGGCAAGGTGGCGCCAGCCACCCAGAACCAGGCGTTGGCGGCTTTGCTGTTCCTCTATCGCGAGGTGCTGCGGATGGAACTGCCATGGTTGCAGGACGTTGTGCGTGCGAAGCGCCCCAAACGTTTGCCCGTCGTTCTGCCCGTGGAGGATGTTGCCCGGCTGCTGTCGGCAATCCCGGAAGGTGTGACTGCACTGATGGCGCGTCTGCTGTATGGCACGGGCATGCGACTGATGGAATGCCTTCGCTTGCGGGTCAAGGATGTGGACTTTGCGCGCAGTGAGATCTGTGTGCGTGCCGGCAAGGGCAACAAGGATAGGCGTGTTCCGTTGCCAGTGTCGCTGCGTGATCGTTTGCTGCAGCAGCGCGAGCGGGTGTTGTTTCAGCATCAACGTGATCTTGCTGCAGGCGGGGGACGGGTCCATCTGCCAAATGCCTTGGCAAGGAAGTACCCATCAGCTGACGTACAACCGGGCTGGCAGTACCTGTTCCCGTCGCACAGGATGTCCCGCGACCCACGCACGGGGCGGCGTGGCCGCCATCATCTCAGTGAGGAAGTGCTGCAGCGGGCGATCAAGCAGGCGCGCTTGCAGGTGGCAATCCTGCAGCCGGCGAGCTGCCATACCCTGCGGCACTGTTTTGCCACCCATCTGCTGGATGCGGGCTGCGATATACGTACCTTGCAGGAACTGCTGGGCCATAAGGACATCGCCACGACACAGATCTACACGCATGTATTGGGGCGCGGTGCCGGTGCCGTGCTCAGTCCCCTGGACCGGTTGCCGGTGTCGGCTTTGTCGGTGCTGGAAAGTACCCGTGAGCCTGACGATCAGCGCGTGTGAATTGGGCGGAAGCGTGCGACACCGTACTCGTCGCATTCGAATGCGTAGTGGTCGGGGTCAACGACGGTTGCGATGTGTTCGCGGGCCTGGGCCTGATCGCGGCGCCCGCAGGCAATGGTGGTGAACGTCAACGGTGCGAGCACTTCGATCCTGGCCGGGCCATGCATGCCATCGCAATGGCCATTGAGCGCTATCCATAGCTGGCCGTCGCGTTCACTCAGCGCAAAGCCGCCGTTGTCGAGGGCAAGGTGCTCGCCGGTGTAGAGCAGCACTTCGGGTTCGTCCTTGCTGGCGAACGTGATCTGCATGCCGGCGATGTCGTTCCAGTGCGTCACTGCGCCCGGGCCGCTGCTGAAAGCCGGGCAGTCATGCACCCGAAGGTGCAGCGCATCGGGCGGAAGATCGTCTTCGTCCAGCGTGCTGCCGTCAGGGTCGATACGCTCGGCGTGGATGTCGAAGTCCCACAGCAGTGCGGGAAGGTGGGCATCCACGTAAGCCCCCAGCTCGGCAGTCGTCACCCGATACGGGTGGCCATTCCACAAGCAGCTGGCGATGGCAGGCAGCGGGGGCGGGCAGGGGGTGGCCGTGTTCATGGCCACATTCTGCCGCGCCCGCTTGCAGGGTCAACCGTCCAGCAGCGCCTTGTCGCGCACGGCGCCCTTGTCGGCGCTGGTGGCGAGCAGGGCATAGGCCTTGAGTGCGGTGCTTACCTTGCGTGGGCGTGCCTCGGCCGGCTTCCAGCCCTTGGCATCCTGTTCGCTGCGGCGGCGTGCGAGTTCGGCATCGTCCACCAGCAGGTTGATGCCACGCTGCGGGATGTCGATCAGGATGCGGTCGCCGTCACGCACCAGGCCGATGGTGCCACCGCCAGCGGCTTCGGGCGAGCAGTGGCCGATGCTCAGGCCGGAGGTGCCGCCGGAGAAACGGCCGTCGGTGAGCAGCGCACAGGCTTTGCCCAGGCCCTTGGATTTCAGGTAGCTGGTCGGGTACAGCATTTCCTGCATGCCGGGGCCACCCTTCGGGCCTTCGTAGCGGATCACCACCACGTCGCCGGCCTGTACCTCGTTGCCGAGGATGCCCTTGACCGCTGCGTCCTGGCTTTCATACACGCGGGCATTGCCTTCGAACACGTGGATGGATTCATCCACGCCTGCGGTTTTCACCACGCAGCCGTCGGCGGCGAGGTTGCCGTACAGCACGGCCAGGCCGCCTTCGCTGGAGAACGCATGGCCCACATCGCGGATGCAGCCATCGGCACGGTCCAGGTCCAGCGAGGGCCAGCGCGTTGACTGGCTGAAGGCCACCTGGGTGGGAATCCCAGCCGGGCCCGCCTTGTAGAACTGGTGCACGGCTTCATCCCGGGTCTGGGTGACATCCCATTGCGCGATGGCGTCGCCGAGCGTGCGGCTGTGCACGGTGGAGGCATCGGTATGCAGCAGGCCGCCGCGCGCCAGCTCGCCAAGAATGGCCATGATGCCGCCGGCGCGGTGCACGTCTTCGATGTGGTACTTCTGCGTGTTCGGGGCCACCTTGCACAGCTGCGGCACGCGCCGCGACAGGCGGTCGATATCGCGCTGGTCGAAGGCCACCTCGGCCTCCTGTGCGGCAGCCAGCAGGTGCAGGATGGTGTTGGTGGAGCCGCCCATGGCGATATCCAGCGTCATCGCATTCTCGAAGGCTTCGAAGGTGGCGATGCCGCGCGGCAATACATTGGCTTCCTCACCGCCATACCAGCGGTGGCACAGCTCGACGATCAGCCGGCCGGCGCGCTTGAACAGCGCCTCGCGGTCGCTGTGCGTGGCCACGACGGTGCCGTTGCCGGGCAACGACAGGCCCAGCGCTTCGGTCAGGCAGTTCATCGAGTTGGCGGTGAACATGCCCGAGCAGGAGCCGCAGGTGGGGCAGGCGCTGCGTTCGATGGCCGCAACCTGTTCGTCGCTGACCTTCTCGTCGCCGGCGGCGACCATGGCGTCGATCAGGTCCAGCTTGTGCTCGGCCAGCTTGGTCTTGCCGGCTTCCATCGGCCCGCCGGAAACGAACACGGCCGGGATGTTCAGGCGCAGCGCGGCCATCAACATGCCCGGGGTGATCTTGTCGCAGTTGGAAATGCACACCAGCGCGTCGGCGCAGTGCGCATTGGCCATGTATTCGACCGAGTCGGCGATGATCTCGCGGCTGGGCAGCGAGTACAGCATGCCGTCATGGCCCATGGCGATGCCGTCATCCACGGCGATGGTATTGAACTCCTTGGCCACGCCGCCGGCCGCTTCAATCTCGCGCGCGACGAGCTGGCCAAGGTCCTTCAGGTGCACGTGGCCGGGCACGAACTGGGTGAAGGAATTGACTACCGCGACGATGGGCTTGTGGAAATCGCCATCGGTCATGCCGGTGGCACGCCACAGGGCGCGGGCGCCGGCCATGTTGCGGCCGGCGGTGGAGGTTTTCGAGCGGTATTCAGGCATGGGGCGAGCGGGAACGGGCTGGCAGAAGTGCAGTGCGATTGATTCTGCATGAAGTTCCAGGTTGCAGCTGCAACCATTGGGTTGCGGTGGTTTGAGGGTGGAATGGGGTGATTGGTTGGGGTTTCGAATGGGGCTGGGTGGAGGTGGTGAGGGAGTCAGCGCCAGTCCCAAAGCCAGAGCCAGGCAAAGGCAAAGCGGAAGCGAAAAGCACCCCTCCCCAACCCTCCCCTGCGCTACGCGCAAGGGAGGGGGCTATCTGCTGCGCGCGTTCAGACCGCAAGCAAGCCGCTTCTACCCCCTCCCTTGCGCGCAGCGCAGGGGAGGGTTGGGGAGGGGGGTTTTTAGCTCTGGCTCTCAGCCCACCCAGCAGCGTCGGAGAAGTAATCTCGCAGCAGCAAAGCCCCCCCTGAAACCCAATCACATCAGCCCCAACACCAAATCACCTGAAACGCGATTCAGCTTCAGGAACATTCCGGTTTCCGCCTTGCAGCCTGCATCGGGCATCATTGGGGAATCACATTGACCGGGAACCGACCATGAAGCGATCCAAGGCCACCGCACTGGTGCTGATGAGCGCCGTGCCGCTGCTGCTGACCGCCTGCCAGAAGGAAGAAACCGTGCAGGTGCAGGAAGGGCTGTACACCTCGGTGGAAGCCTGCTCCGAGGCCACCGGCAATCCGTCCAGCTGCCGCGAGGCCTTCGCCACCGCGCAGAAGCAGTCCGCCGATGCCGCGCCCAAGTACGCCAGCAAGGAAGAGTGCGCCAAGGAGTACCCGGCCGAGCAGTGCGTGCAGCAGCAGACCAGCGCCGGTACCTCGTTCATCGGGCCGATGATGATGGGCTTCTTCATGTCGCAGATGCTCAACGGCAGCCGTGGTGCCGTGGCCGCACCGCCGGCATCGCAGCCGGCCTTCAAGGACAACGCCAACGGTTGGGCCAAGCCCGCGCCGGGCGGCAGTGGTGGCCTGAACACGGCCAGCGGCATTGGTGCCGGCAAGGCGGGCCTGGCGCCGGTCAGCGCCGAGCCCAACCGCGCCGTCACCGCCAGCCGTGGCGGTTTTGGCGCCCGTAGCGGCGGCCGCAGCAGCGTCGGCGGTTGATGCAGTGAAGCGCGTTGCAATTGCCGAGCGTGGCAACTGGCGGGACCGTGCTGCCGAAGCCGGTTTCCGCTTCCACACCATTGACGGTGCGCCCTACTGGGATGAAAGCGCGTATTACGCCTTCACCCTGCGCCAGATCGAAAACCATATCGAGGACCCTAGCGCCGAGTTGCATGCCATGGCGCTGGATCTGGTGGGCGAGGTGGTGGGCAGCGAGGCGCTGATGGCGCAGCTGGCCATCCCCGAGGCCTTCCGCGACTGGATCGCCGAAAGCTGGCGTCGCCGCGACCCACATCTCTACGGCCGCCTGGATTTTGCTTATGACGGCAACGGCCCGGCCAAGCTGTACGAGTTGAACTACGACACGCCTACCTCGCTGTACGAGGCGTCGTTCTTCCAGTGGCAATGGCTGGAGGATCAGCGCAACCGTGGCGCCTTGCCGCAGCAGGCCGATCAGTTCAACTCCCTCCACGAGACCCTGGTGGAGCGTTTTGCCGAACTGGCCTCGCGCCTGCCGCCGCCGCTGTATTTCAGTGCGGTGGGCGAGTCCGAGGAAGACCAGGGCACGGTCGCCTACCTGCGCGATTGCGCGGCGCAGGCCGGGCTGCGTGGTGCGGCCATCGCCATCGAGGATATCGGCCTGTCCGAAGACGGCCGTTTCACCGATCTGGACGATGTGGTGATCGGCAGCCTGTTCAAGCTGTACCCGCTGGAAGACCTGATGCGCGAGGAATTCGGCGCGGCCTTGCCGCGTTCGGGCGTGCAACTGCTGGAGCCGGCATGGAAGGCGGTGTTGAGCAACAAGGGCATCCTGCCGCTGTTGTGGCAGCGCCATCGTGGCCACCCGAACCTGCTCGAATCGTATTTCGATGACGGCAGCACGTTGCCGGCCGGTTGGGTGCGCAAGCCGCTGCATTCGCGCGAAGGTGCCAACGTGGCCATGCATATGAACGATGGCAGCTGGCAGGAAAGCGAAGGGCCGTACAGCGGGCCGAGCATCCGCCAGGCGTTTCATGCCTTGCCGGTGTTCGAGGGCAACTACCCGCTGGTGGGCAGTTGGGTGGTGGGTGACCGCGCCTGTGGTGTGGGCATCCGCGAGGACAACAGCCGCATCACCCGCGACAGTGCGCGCTTCCTGCCGCACGTCATCATCGACGATGCACCGCAGGGCACGACGCGTATCTATCTTTGAGTGGTTGAGGTGTGGGAGCGGCGTAAGCCGCGAAGCCAGCGTTACTGTAGAGCCGAGCCGTGCTCGGCTGAGGCTTTACCGGTAAGGCCCCTGCCGAGCATGGCTCGGCACTACAGTGGCGTGGTCGGTGAGGCCCATGGTCGGGTCGTGGGAGCGGCGTGAGCCGCGAAGCCGGGGCTGATGGTTTACAGCAGGCCGTCGCGCTTTACCGCCAGATAGCGTTCTACCAGCGCTGCAGGCAGCTCTTCGGCGGTGACGTCCAATACCATCACCCGGTGGCTGCGCAGTGCTTCATGGGCATCACTGCGCTGCTGCAGGTAGGCGGCAATGGCGCCGGCCTGTATCGCCTCGGGTACGGTTTCCACATCACGTGCCAAGGCCTGATCAAGTTCGCGCTCGCGCAGGCTGGCGACACAGACCAGATGCCGCTTCTGCAGCAGGCGCACGGCAGCGAGCAGGTCTTCGATGTCTTCGTCACGCACGTTGGTGACCAGCATCACCAGGCTGCGTCGCGATTGACGCAACGACAACTCGGTGGCCGCGGCAAGGTAGTCGGTCGCCACTGGCCTGGGCTGCAGGTCATAGCTGGCGCGCAGCAGGCTGTCGATCGCGCCCATGCCGCGCTTGGGGACGACCCAGCGACTGTCACCACCGCTGGCGAACAGGCCGACACCGTCGCCCTGGCGCAATGCCAGATACGAGACCACCAACGAGGCATTGAGCACGTGGTCGAAATGCGACAGGCCGCCTTCGTCCGCCATCATCCGCCGACCGGTGTCTATCATCATCACCAGCTGCTGGTTCTTTTCATCCTGGTACTCGCGCGAGATCAGCTTGCGCGCGCGCGAAGTGGCCTTCCAGTCGATCTGGCGCAGGCTGTCGCCAACGCGGTACTCGCGCATCTGGTGGAAGTCGGTGCCTTCGCCACGACGGCGCTTGAGGTGGGCGCCGACCAACCGCGAGGCCATCTCCGCGCTCAGCAGGGCGAAGCGGGTGAGCGGAGCGAAGTTGGGATAGACACGCACCGTTTGTGGCGTGCCAACCGTGCGTTGTTGGCGCCAGAGGCGCAGCGGCGAATGCAGGCGCAGGTGCACGCCATCGAATACGAACGTGCCGCGATTGGTCGGGGTGAAGCGATAGCTGAAACGGGTTTCGCTGGCTTTGCCCAGCTTCAAGCGGCGTGGCAGGCCGTCACTGTTCCAGCCATCGGGCAGCAGGTCGAATACGTCGACGCGCTGCTTGCCGTAGGAATCCAGTTGCAGCCATGTCTCACGTTCGACGCCCAGGGCGAGGGAGTCGGGGAGTTCGCGCCGCACCAGCGGGCTGGGTCTGCGCCACAGCAGCAGCAGATCGAGCGCTGCGAACAGGGCGATTGCAGCCGCGCTGATGGTCCATGCCTGCATCGGCAGGTAGTGCAGGGCGACTGGCAGGCCAAGCAGGCTCCAGAGCACCAGCAGGGCGATCAGTAGGGGAGCGGGTCTCACTGCGTGGCCCTGGTTGTTTTGTGTGTTGGTGTTGATGGGGAAAGCGCTGCAGAAGAAGCAAAAGCAAAAGCAAAAGCCGGAGCACCCCTCCCCAGCCCTCCCCTCCGTGCTGCGCACGCAAGGGAGGGGGCTAGATCAGAAGCAGAAGCCAAATCCAAATCCGAAACAGAGGCAGAGGCAGGGGCAGAGGCAACGGCTGCCTTCACCCAACCGCTCCGGCGCACTGCGCGCGCTGGGTCGGGGGCACGGGCTTGGCCGTGGGTGCTTGCCGCATTCCTCACTTGCGCGGGGCCTCTACCTTGGCGAGCAGTGCGGTCAGGGCGTCATCGGCGGATTGGCCTTCGATCTGCAGCTCCGGGGCAAGTGCGATGCGGTGACGCAGTGCTGGCTTGGCGATCTCGCGGACGTCGTCCGGGGTGACAAAATCGCGGCCTGACAATACGGCCTGCGCACGTGCCGCACGCACCAGCGCGATGCTGCCGCGCGGGCCGGCGCCCAGCGCGATGCCAGGCCATTTGCGGGTGGCGGCAACAATGCGCACCGCGTAGTCGATCACCTGCGGATCAACGGTGATTGCCGCCACCGCCTTCTGCAGCTCGACCACGTCGGCACCGCTGAGCACGCGCGGCACCTGGGTGAGGTTGAAGTCGCTGGCGGTGCGGCCGGTGGTGATGGCCTGCACCATCTGCTTCTCGTCCTCCAGCTGTGGGTAGTCGATCAATACCTTCAGCAGGAAACGGTCCAGCTGCGCTTCCGGCAGCGGATAGGTGCCTTCCTGCTCCACCGGGTTCTGCGTGGCCAGGGTCAGGAAGGGTGGGGTCAGCGAGAAGGCTTTGCCTTCGATGGTGACCTGGCCTTCCTGCATCACTTCCAGCAGCGCGGACTGGGTCTTGGCCGGTGCGCGGTTGATTTCGTCGGCCAGCAGCAGGTTGGTGAACACCGGGCCGCGACGGATCTTGAAGCTTTCGGTCTTGGGGTCATAGACCGCATGACCGCTGACGTCGCTGGGCATCAGGTCCGGGGTGAACTGCACGCGCGCGTAGTCCAGCTCCAGCGCCTGTGCCAGGGCGCGCACCAGCAGTGTCTTGCCCAAGCCGGGCACGCCTTCGATCAGTACGTGGCCGCCGGCCAGCAAGGCGATCAGGATCTGGTCCAGCACATCGCTCTGGCCGATAAAGGCATGGCCGACCGCTTCGCGGATGCGCTCGACGCGTTCGATCAGAACCGTGTTGACCGCTGCGGGAGCCGGCGTCGCTGCAGCGCCGGGGAGGGCGGGCGGAGTGAAGGTGTCGGTCATAGCTGGTTTCTCATCTGGATGAGCAAGCGGATGCGGTCGCGCAGGGCGATGTCGTCCTGCGAAGGGGGAATCTGCAAGGCGGTCTGCACGCGGCTGATGGGCCATTGCAGGTGGTCGGCAATCGCCTGTGCCTGGGCCTCGCCGGTCAACGCCGCAGCCACCGGCGCGCGCCGGCGCAGGCGGGCGAGGAAGGCCTGGCGGACTGCGTCATACAGCAACGGGGACTTGCGGTAGCGGTGCAGGTGTTCGCCGCTGGCTCGCACGTGTTCCAGCAGCGAGCGGCGGTCTTCGCGCGGCGAGGGCAGCAGCGCGCCGAAACGCTGGCAGCGCATCCACAGCCACGCCAGCAGGGCGAGCAGCAGCGGCAACCATACCGGCCAGCCACGTTCGAACAGCGTCTTCCACAGCGATGGCAGTTCCATCGCGTAGATCAGGTGCGTTGTGCCCTTGCCGTAGTTGGGGGCCAGCACCAGGCGGGCGAGATCGCGGTGCGGAAGATCGCGCAGGCCAGGGTCGCCCGCGCCTGCGCCGTTGAGCAGGAAATCCATGTCGCCAAGGATGTCCACCCGGCCCAGGCCGTAACGCAGGCGGGCATAGGCCAGCGTGTCATCACCGCCGCCATCGGCCCAGCGCAGCTCGGCGCGGATCCTGTCGGTAAGGGTGAAACGATTGCCGCTGCAGAATTCGTCGTGCGAGGCCTGTCCCGGCACCTGCCAGACCTGGCAGCGAGCTGCGGCGTCGCTGGTGACCACGCCCAGGCGTTCCAGCAGGCCCTGTTCGTCGCCATCCAGGTCTTCGTCGGCATCGGGCACGCGCAGCAGCAGGTGGCCGCCAAACTGCACCCAGTCCAGCAGGCTCTCGACCTGCGCAGGGGTCAGCAAGCGCGGGTCGTCGAGCATCAGCACGCTGTCGCCCGGCTGCAGCTGCATGGCCGGCAGGTCGAGCTTGCGCCGGGTTTCGGCCTTGACGCCATCGCGGATCAGGGTTTCGCGCAGTGCGTACAGCGCGTTGTAAGTGGGTTCGCCATAAGCGGGCAGGGTGATTTCTTCGCTGGATTTCTCGAAATTGCGAAAGAACCAGAACGCGATCAACGCGGTCAGCAACAGCAGGCCGATGATCAGTGCATTGCGTACAGCGGCGTTCATGCCGGCCACCCGTACTGCTGGTTCAGGTCCTTGATCAGCGCGTCGAAGGCCTCGTCGCTGGGCAGGCGGCCGGCATAGGCGGCGTACTGCCAGGTCCGCACCATGCGTGCGAACAGGTTGCGGTCGGCCTCCTGCGGCATCTTGCGCGAGGCGCGCAGGCATTGCGCTTCGGTGGCGCCCGGCGGCAGCACGACGTTGCCGCGTTCGACCAGCACTTCAACCGACGCCCGGTACAGCAGTGCCAGTGCGTGCCGCGGCTTGCCCTCGCGCCATAGCCGGCGCGCGCTGCCGAGGATGTCCGGCGGCAGCACTTCCGGCAGCTGCAGGGCTTCCTGCAGCACCGGTGCCTGTACGTTGCGGGTGCTGCGACCATCGCCGCGGAACCAGGGCAGCCACCAGCGTGCGGTCAATGCGAGTATCACCAGCACAATGCCGAGCAGGATCCACAGGATGCTTTCGCCGATCAGTGCGGCGAACTTGGCGATGCCCTCCAGCAGGGGGCCGGGATCAGGCTTGTTGCTGTCGTCATCGGCTTCGGGCGTCTTGTCCGAGGCCTTCCTGACCCAGCGGGTGACGCTGCGCTTGGCACCCAGCTGCGGATCTTCGTAAGCGCGTGCCGCCGCCTGGCGGAAGCCGGCGGTGTCTGCAGGTGCATCGCCAAACAACTGTTGGGGTGTGGTTGCCGTCGTGGCTTCGGGCGCTGCTGCTGAGGTGCCCTTGTGGTTGCCGTGGCTGCTGCTGCCGGGGGGCTCGGCGATCTCCTGCGCCCGCGCCTGCAGTGATGGCAGTGCGAACACGGCCAACAGCAACACCAGCATCGGCGCCAGGCCGGCCAGACGCTCACGCAGGCGGCGGAAGGCGATCTCCACATCCCAGGCTTCCAGCTGGGTGCGGCGGTTCAGATACAGGCCGAAGCCGGCACCGCTGTAGAACGGGCCGATCAGGCTCATGGCCAACCAGGCCAGCAGATTGAAGCCTATCCATGCCCAGGCCGGCGTGTCTTCGCCAATCAGTTCCCAGGTGGCGCGCAGGGATTCGGACAACAGTTCCACCGGCACGAACATGAAAACCAGGGCGACGCCGGCAAACTGCAACATGGCCTCGAAGTGCCAGCACACCCAGGTGAGCAACGAGGCGTGGCCATAGCTGGCCCCCCCGAGCGCATGCCGGCGCCCGCGTCGTTGCGCGGCATCGCCACCTTCCAGCAGGTCGACCGGCATCAACAGCGAACGGGCGGGGCTGAGCCGGCGCCAGCCGAGGTAGGCTCCCAATCCGCGCCAGCCCCAGTTCCACTGCGCGCGCAGGGTTTCCCGGGTACCGGGTTCGGCACCGAATGCGCCGCGCGAGATCACATACAGCGGAATGCGCTCGAAGGCAGGCTTGAGCCACCACAGGATGAAGCTGGACAGCCAGAAGTTGTCCAGCCACCAGCCCAGCAGATTGAGCACCGCGAACACCGGCAGGGTCAGCAGTATCCAGGGCTTCCAGATGGCGGCGGCATGCCGGCGCACCAGCGCGGTGCCCAGCTCCATCGCTTCCCATTGCGAGCGCGCGCGCAACACGACGTCGAGTCGATCAATCCGCATGACCGGCTCCACGTCCGCCGCGCCACAGCCATACCAGCACCACCGTCCACAGCACCGCCGACACGCTGAGCTTGCCCCACATCGGCACCCACGCAATCGAAGACCAGAAGGCCTCGATGAAAGCGGCCACCAGCAGCATGAAAGCCACGCCCAGGCATAGCCGTGCACCAATCACACCGCCTTCGATCAAGGCGTCGATACGGCGCTTGCGGCCCGGTGCCAGCAGCCGCAGTCCCAACTGCAGGCCGGCACCACCGGCGATGACGATGGCGGTCAACTCGAACGGTGCGTGGCCCACCACAAAGCGCCAGAACGGATCGCCCGAGCCAATCTGCTGCAGGTGTCCGGCCACGGCGCCAATGGTGACGCCGTTGAACAAGAGCACAAGGATGGTGCCGATACCGGCCAACAGCCCGCTGGCGAAGGTGCGTAGGCCGATGCTGATGTTGTTCATGATGTAGTGGCCGAACATCGCCCAATCGGTGCCGCTGTCGCGGCCAAGATGGTCGGCGGCCGGATCGTACATTTTCTCCATCTGTGCGACCTGGCGCGGGTCCAGCAGCATGTGGATGAGTTCGGGTTTGTACTGCAGCAGGACGAAGATGCCGACCAACGGAACAACGAACAATGCGCAGGCCACCCACATCGCTCCGGCCTGGCTGCGCACGGTGCTGGGGAAGTCGGCGAACAGGAATTCGACCACGCGCTGCCAGCGCGGTGCGGGTGTGCGGTACAGCAGGTTGTGACCACGCTGCATCAGCTGCTGGAGCTGTTCAACCAGTTGCGGGCTGTAGCCGCGACGGCGCGCCAGCGCCAGTTGCTGGCACAGGCGCCGATAGCGCTGCGGGATGGTCTCATCGCCCAGCAGGTCGGGGTCGGTGTCGTGGCGCTGCTTCCGCGAGCGCTCGCCACGACGTTGCAGCCAGTCCTCGAACTGCTGCCATTCGTGCTGGTAGCGGGTGACGAACTGTTCCTGTCTCATCGCCGCCCCAGCAACCAGTTGGCCATCGCATACAGGCGCAGCACGCCGGCCTGACCCCGCTCCTGGCTGAGCCCGCTGATGATGTCGGCCAGCTCATGCTGGCGTCCGGGCGACAGCGCCGGGGCACGATCGGCATAGGCGACCAGCGCGGCCTGTTCGCCGGGCTGCAGCGGCAGCGGCGGCGCCAGCACGGTATCGATGCGGGCCGGTGGCGTAGCCGGGCGTGGCGGCGTATGTACCACCAACGAGCCGGCGACGAGATCGCCGAGGCGACGGCCATGGGCATCAAACAGGCAGGTAACCAGGCCCAGCGCATACCCAAACGGCAGGGCGTCGACGGTGCGCAGCAGGTTGCGCACGATCGCCGGCATCCAGCCCAGCGGCGCGCCATCGCGGGCGACCACGCGCAGGCCCAATACCTTCTTGCCCAGGGTGCGGCCGAACCAGACTTCCAGCACGATCGGATACGCCCAGAACATCAGGAACATCAGCCCCAGGTAGATGCCCTGGCCAAGTTCGCCGAGGGCGACCAGCAGCGGGCTCATCACCGCCAGCACGCCAAAACGCACGCATAGATCGATCAGCCAGGCCAGGGCGCGTGGCACCGGGCCGGCGGCGGGCAGCTGCAGGGGCACGCCTTCGGGCGTGATGACTTCGCGGTAGGTGTCCAGCATCGGCCGTGCAGCGTCGTTCATTGCAGTGAGCCCGGCACCCGATGCGGGTACTGCGTGCGGCGGATGGAAGCCCGGAGTCCAGCCCGGACGGATGCCTGGGGCATTCGTGTCTCTGCTACGTCCTTATCAGAATGCTGACTGTAGCTGGCGGCAGCGCGAAAACCCAGCCCGCCGATGCGATCAGCGGGCCGGGCGCGGCAGGTTTCAGCGCACGGTGCGGTTGTCGTCACCACGCACGAACAGCTTCCGGATTGCGCCGCCGAGGAACAGCACGCCGATCAACAGCAGCTTCCAGAATTTGGCCAGCAGCAGGCCGAGCTTGGCAAAAAGGCCGGCCTTGGCCGCCAGCCCGCCGCCGATCAGCGTCGCCACGCCGTAGGCGGCGACCTTGTCGGTGCTGGGATTGTGGTCGGCGTAGCGGGCGCCCTGGTCGAACTCGGCCATCGGCAACAGCTTGTCCATGCCCTCGCGCACCGTCGCCAGCTCGGACATGCCGGAAACGGCATTCAAGCTCAGGTAGCCGTGCCGTCCGAGTACGCGGATGTCGTAGTTGAGGGTGTGGTCAGGCTGGTCATTGAAGGCCAGCTCGCGCGCCCAGTACAGCTTCTTGCTGCCGGCCTCATAGCGCGGCGGCACTGCCCAGCCGACCAGATCAAGCGAGCCATAACCGGCTTTCACCCGCTCCGGATTGCTGTCGCGGGTTTCCGCCTGCATGGTCTTGAGCAGATCGTCGTAGTCGATCTTGCTGGCATCTTCGTCGGACACGTAACCATCGTCGGACCAGGTCACCACCACCGCCCAGCTTTCCGGTTCGCTCAGGCCGGGGCTGCGCGGCACGATCATGCCCAGCACGCTGTCATCCGGCGGGTTGCCCCACATGTCTTCCAGTACGCGGCGCGCATCGGCCTTGTCCAGATAGCGGAATTCGTCGTTCAAATTGAAGTGGGCCCGTGCCTCGGGTACCTCGATCTGCCCGCTGCGGAACTGCAGCGACTGCTCGAACTGCTCCACACTCATGCCCTCTTCTTGCTGGGCAGCGTCCTGGGCGGAGGCGGAAAAGCAAACCACGCACAGCAGTGCCACAGCCGCCAACAGGCGCTGCGCCACGACTTTCATCGACTTCATGTCAAACCCTCAAAGGCGTCCCCACGCCGGGCCGGCAGTGTGCACCCGCAGGGGGCTTGCCGACAATGCCTGCTCGCTCAGCCCTACATGCCGCGGTATTGATCCTTGACCCTGACGTAGTGGTCGGCCGAATAGCGCAGGCCTTCGATGTCCTTGTCGCTGAGCTGGCGCATCAGTCGCGCCGGATTGCCGGCCCACAGCTCGCCGCTGCGCACCAGCTTGCCCGGCCCGACCACGGCGCCGGCAGCGATGAAGGCATTGGCCTCGATCACCGCGCCATCGAGGATGCAGGCGCCCATGCCGATCAGGCAGTAATCACCAATGGTGCAGGCGTGGATGATGCAGCCATGGCCGACGGTGACACCTTCGCCGATGAGCGTGGGGTAGCCGCCCTTGTTGTAAGGACTGTCGTGGCTCACATGGATGATGGTGCCGTCCTGCACATTGGTACGCGCACCGATGCGCACGTGGTTCACATCACCGCGGATCACCGTACCCGGCCACACCGACGCATCATCGCCAATCTGCACGTCACCGATGATGGTGCAGGCTTCATCGATGTAGACGCGCTCACCGAGGGCGGGGGTTTTGTCCAGGAAGGGGCGGAGTGCGGGCATGGTGATCGCCTCGGGGAACGAATTTAGCAAGCAACATCATAGTCGCTGTTGCCAGTTGGGGGATCTCAACGCGGTGCGTGGGCAATGAGCATTTGTCTGAAAAGTCCGTCAAGCGCGTTGGCGTCACCTTGGCCTGCAGTCAACGGCGGCGGTGTACTGCTGCGCCGCGCAAGCTCGGCATCAATGTAGTCACTGATGAGGGCTATGCGAGGGCCATCGGCTACCTCCGCGCTGCGCCGCTTTGTCACCAGCAGCTGATCAATGGCGTTGCGTACATTGCCATCGGGAAGCAGGCGATCGAGCAGGTCCTCAAAAGCCATGGGCGGCGGTGTGGGCTCGTTCTCTATCCATTGGCAGGCGAGCAAGGGCCGCAACACGTAGAGATATTTCTTGGTGCGCACCCGCTCACCTTTCAGATAGCCGCGATGATTGGCGCTTGCCATGTTGAAGTAATGCCACCAGCTGCCCAGGGGCGAGTGAAACTGCTGTACCGCGGCCTGTAATTCTGAAATGGCCTGAGCATCACCGCGATAGTGGATGGGTGAGCGCAGCCATTCGGACAGGGTTGGGTTGGACTTGGAGACCAGGCGCAATGCTTTGCGCAGATCCCAGCCGCTGATATCCAGCTCGTCATCGATGGGCAGCTCGATCACATCGCGTTGTGCTTCGCCCGGGCCGGTCCGTTCATTGACGCTCAGGTACCACGGCTGGCGATGGACGTAGATGAAGCGGGCATCGTAGTCGCTGTCCGGCGATGAGAATCCCCAGCCGCGGCTGCCGGATTCGCAGGCCATCAACACGCGTACATCGTGCTGGCGTTCGATCTGTTCCAGCGCGGCGAGTACGGCTTGGCGCTTTTCCGGGTCGATCGGGTGAATGTCCATATTCTGCGGCTCCTTTAGCGGGAGACGCAGTCTAGTCAGGGTGCGCGCGAAAGGCACTCCTTCCCAACCCTCCCCTCCGCCTTCGGCGCAAGGGAGGGGGCTGTTTGGCGTGGTCTTTCAGATGGCGAAGCGTCGCTTCTGCTCCCTCCCTTTTGCGAAGCAAAGGGGAGGGCTGGGGAGGGGTAGGCTTTCAAGGCTCCAACAACCCCTCTCGAAAATCTCACGCCACCTTGCCGCGGCGTGCCCGCTCCAGGTGCACCAGCAGCAGCGAGATTGCTGCGGGCGTCATGCCAGGGATGCGCTGCGCCTGGCCGATGCTTTGCGGACGGACGCGCTCCAGTTTCTGCAGTGCCTCGGCCGACAAGCCGCGCACCGAGGCGAAGTCGAAGCCTTCGGCGATCGCGGTGTTCTCATGGCGCTGCTGGCGTTCGATCTCTTCGCGCTGGCGGTCCAGGTAACCGGCGTACTTGACGCTGATCTCCACCTGCTCGGCGACGCGTGCGTCTTCCACGCCGGGGCCCAGCGACGGCACCTGCATCAACTTGGCGTAGTCCAGCTCGGGGCGTTTGATCAGGTCCAGCACATTGGTTTCGCGGCTGACCGCCACGCCGGTGGTCTCGGCGACTTCGCGGCCCAGTGCATTGCCCGGCGTTGCCCAGATGCCACGCAGGCGCGCGCTCTCGCTGGCAACGGCGGCCTGCTTGGTCTCGAACGCGGCCCAGCGGCGGTCATCGACCAGGCCCAGCTCGCGGCCGGTCGGGGTCAGGCGCGCGTCGGCGTTGTCCTCGCGCAGCTGCAACCGGTACTCGGCGCGGCTGGTGAACATGCGATACGGCTCGCTGGTGCCGTGGGTGATCAGGTCGTCGACCAGCACGCCGATATAGGCTTCGTCGCGGCGCGGGCACCAGCCGTCCTTGCCCTGCACGAACAGGGCGGCGTTGATGCCGGCCAGCAGGCCTTGTGCGCCGGCTTCTTCATAGCCGGTGGTGCCGTTGATCTGGCCGGCGAAGAACAGGCCGGCGACCTGGCGGGTTTCCAGCGTGTTCTTCAGGCCGCGCGGATCGAAGAAGTCGTATTCAATGGCGTAACCGGGGCGGGTGATATGCGCCTGCTCGAAACCACGGATGCTGCGCACCAGCTCCAGCTGCACGTCGAACGGCAGTGAGGTGGAGATGCCGTTGGGATAGATCTCGACCACGTCCAGGCCCTCGGGCTCGACGAAGATCTGGTGGCTGTTCTTCTCGGCAAAGCGCACCACCTTGTCTTCGATGGACGGGCAGTAACGCGGGCCGATGCCTTCGATCTGGCCGCTGTACAGCGGCGAGCGATGCAACGCGCCACGGATGATGTCGTGGGTGCGCTCGCTGGTATGGGTGATCCAGCAGCTCACCTGCTGTGGGTGCTCGCGGACATCGCCCAGATAGGACATCACCGGCAGCGGGTCATCGCCGGGCTGCTCGTCCATCACGCTGTAGTCCAGCGAGCGGCCGTCGATGCGCGGCGGGGTGCCGGTCTTCAGGCGGTCGATGGCGAACGGGCGCTCGCGCAGGCGCGCGGCCAGGGTGGTGGCCGGCGGGTCACCCATGCGCCCGGCGGTGTACTGGGTTTCGCCGATATGGATCTTGCCGGCCAGGAAGGTGCCGGCGGTCAGCACCACCGCTGGGGCGTGGAAGGTCAGGCCGGTCTGGGTGATGGCGCCGCGGATGGTGTCGCCGTCGATGATCAGATCATCCACCGCCGCCTGGAACACGGTCAGGTTGGGCTGCGACTCGACGATGCCGCGGATCGCCATGCGGTACAGGTTGCGGTCGGCCTGGCAACGGGTGGCGCGCACCGCCGGGCCCTTGGAGGCATTGAGGGTGCGCCACTGGATGCCTGCGCGATCGGCGGCATGCGCCATGGCCCCGCCCAGGGCGTCGATTTCCTTGACCAGGTGGCCCTTGCCGATGCCGCCAATGGCCGGGTTGCAGCTCATTGCGCCGACGGTTTCGACGTTGTGGGTCAGCAGCAGGGTGCGGGCGCCGCCGCGCGCGGCAGCCAGGGCCGCCTCGGTGCCGGCGTGGCCGCCGCCGATGACGATGACGTCGTAACGGTAGAAGGAGTCGCTCATGGGCGTGAGATCGGTAAAGAAAATGTGAAGTCCGTCGGCGTGGTATTCGCACGCTGTTACGGCATGTGTGGTGATTTTACCGCCAAGCGCAATCAGGTACGCATCAACCCTAAAGTTGGCACGCAACCTGCAGTTAATACATTGCACCCAGCGTGGCATGCGACATAGGCGCAACAAGGTCGGAATTGGAACAGGGGCCGACCGAAGCGCACGTTGGGGTAGCAGGGGGCCGGTAGTCGGGGGACTACCGGCCTTGCAATCCAGCAGGGCCCGCCTTGGCGGGAAAGCGTTAAAGACAAAGCCCCGGCCTAGGCCGGGGCTTTGTCTTTATTAGGCGCCGATGCCCGACAGGGCCGGAACAGGGGGGATCCAGATTTCCTGACGGACATCGACATTGAGCTGTCTGGGTAAGGCCGGTTTAGGTCACTATGCGACGTTGCCGGTCACCCGTGGAACCAAGAATGCCTGCATTTACGGCAATTGCAACCTTTTTATGGTTCCAGGTTCCTGACCCCGTGTACTTGGCGGGTTTGTGACGCCTGTCGGGCGGGCATCGGCCGTGCCTGAATGGCAGGCCGGGCGGCGGCCTGCGGACGCTGCATGGCCTGTTGCATAGGCTGGGCGCGCGGCGTCGGCTGGTAATTGGCACGCGGTTGCGGGCGCGACAGATTGTCCAGATTGCGCCACGGCGACTTGTTGCCGCCGCCGTTCACCGGCGGTGGCGGCCGGGTCGGGCGGCCGTCATTGCCGCCATTGCCATTGCCCGGTGGGCGCGGACGGTTGCCGCCATGGTTATGGTCGCCGTCACCGCCCGGATGCGGCCGCTGGCCATTGCCATGACCGGGCGGACGCTGGCCGTTGCCGTGATACGGCGGGCGCGGACGATTGTAATTGGGCCGGTAGACCGGGTAGCCGTAGCTGCCATAGCCGTAATAGCCACTGCCATAGCCATAACCGCCGTAGCCATAGCCGTTGGGGTAGCCATAGGGATAGCTGTACTGCACCGAGGGGGAGCCATGGTAGTAGCCGCCCGAACCGCCGCCTACGTAGTCATACGTGGCGCAGCCGGACAGGCCCAACAGCAGGCCGGTGGAAAGAATCAGGCGCTTGATCATGAAAAGTCCCCCCAGTGGGTATGGCATGCAGCTTCGGGCCGCCGCGTTGAATCGGCCCTTAATTCGCGTCTACATGGCTGAACATACAACGTGTGCGCAGGTGAGATGGTCGCAGGGCCGGGGCCTGGGCTAACCTTTGAGCATGAATGAACTTCCCCTGCCCGGTTTTGCCGAGGTTTTGGCGGCGGCGGCACGTATCGCTGCCCATGCGACGGTTACCCCGGTGCTGCGCTCGCGCGCGCTGGATGCCTTGGCCGGTGCCAGCCTGCATTTCAAGGCCGAGCACCTGCAGCGCAGCGGTGCATTCAAGTTCCGCGGGGCCTGCAACGCGGTGTGGTCGTTGGACGTGGAGCACGCCAGGCATGGTGTAGTGACGCATTCGTCGGGCAACCACGGGGCGGCACTGGCACTGGCGGCGCGCTCGCGGGGCGTTCCCTGCCATGTCGTGGTGCCGGAAGGCGCGGTGGCGGCCAAGTTGGCCAATATCGAACGCAACCAGGCCACGCTGTGGCGCTGCGCACCCACCCAGGCGGCGCGTGAGGCCGAGTGCCTGCGTGTGCAGCGTGAGACCGGAGCCACCTTGGTTCATCCCTATGCGGATCCGCGGGTGATCGCTGGGCAGGGGACCGCGGTGCTGGAATTGATCCGGCAGGCGGGGACTCAACTGGATGTACTGGTGGTGCCGGTTGGCGGCGGTGGACTGGCGGCCGGCAGCCTGCTGGCGATGCAGCAGTTGTTGCCCAACTGCGAACTGGTGCTGGCTGAACCCGCCGGTGCCGCCGATACCGCCCGTTCGCTGGCGGCTGGGGAGCGGCGGATCGACTTCGTGCCGGACACGCTGTGTGATGGTCTGCGTGGTGCCCTGGGTGAACCCAATTTCGCGTTGCTGCACGGTGCGGCGCAGGTGATCAGCGTGGACGATGCCGATACCGTGGCCGCGATGCGATTGATCTGGCAGGTAATGAAACAGACCGTGGAGCCGTCCTCTGCGATCACCCTGGCGGCGGTGTTGGCCCAGCCGCAGCGCTTTGTCGGGCGCACGGTGGGGTTGGTATTGTCCGGCGGCAACGTCGATTTGGATGCCTTGCCCTGGGGGCAGGCATGAAGTCAGCTGTTCGGCGCACAGGGGTGATGGGCTGGGTGTGGCGGTTGTGTGTGTTGCTGCTGTTGTGGCTGTTGGGCGTAGCGGCGTGGATCATCTGGGTCGGCGACCGTGACCAGGCCGCACCTGCCGACGCCATCATCGTGCTCGGCGCTGCGGCCTATGACGCCAAACCTTCGCCGGTGTTTGAAGAACGCATCCGTCACGGCCTGGATCTGTATCGGCAGGGCTATGCGCCGAAGTTGATTTTTACCGGTGGCTTTGGCGGCGCGGGTGCGCGTTTCTCCGAGTCGCAGGTGGCGCGGCGCTATGCGTTGAAGCAGAAGGTCCCCAGCAGCGACATCCTGATCGAAACCCGTTCGCGCACTACCCGGCAGAATCTGGTCGAGGCCAAGCAGGTGATGTTGAAGCACGACATGCACAAGGTGATCGTGGTCAGCGACCCGCTGCACATGGCACGCGCGCTGCGCCTGTCCAGGGAATTGGGCATCGATGCCTTGGCTTCGTCCACGCCTAGCACGCGCTTCCGCAGCTTCCATACCAGCTGGCGCTTTCTGCTGCAGGAGGTCTATTTCTTCCACCGCGACCTGTTTGCAAAAGGCGCTTGAGCGGTGCTCTCGTTCTCACGGGGAATGTAATGGTTGGCAATGAATCCTCTGCACGGCAGCAGGCCGTCGCGCTGGTACACGCGTACTACGCAGCGTTCAATCGCGGTGACTGGGCAGGCATGCTGGCCTGCCTGAGCGATGAGGTTGCACACGATCTCAACCAGGGGGCGCGTGAAACCGGCCGCACGCTGTTTGCCGCCTTCCTGCAGCGCATGGAGGCGAGCTATCGCGAGCAGCTGCGCGACGTGGTGGTGATGGCCAGCGACGATGGCCTGCGCGTGGCCGCCGAATATGTGGTGCACGGCGAATACCACCACACCGACGAAGGCCTGCCGCCGGCACGTGGGCAGCGTTACGTGCTGCCGGGTGGCGCGTTCTTTGATGTGCGCGATGGCAGGATCAGTCGCGTCAGCAATTACTACAACCTGCAGGACTGGATCGCGCAGGTAGTGGGCGCATAGCGGCGTTGGTGTTTGTGCTGTTGTGGGCGCGACGCAGGCTGTGAGGCATCACGATGCACGCGTGTAGGAGCGGCGTAAGCCGCGACGCTGGGAACGCTTGCGGATCGATCAGCATGCAATCTGCGAGGGCATGAGCTTGGCGGCTTCGCCGCTTCCCCTCTCCTGCCTTCGGCATCCTCTCCCGCAAGGGGAGAGGAGAAAATCAAAGGCAACTGCCAAAAGCCAAGGCCAAAGCCAAAGCCAAAAGCAAGAGCAAAAGCCAGAAGCTGAAGCTAAAGCCAAAGCCAAAGCCAAAAGCCAAAAGCCAAAAGCCAAAAGCTAAAAGCTAAAAGCTAAAGCTAAAAGCTAAAAGCTAAAAGCTAAAGCTAAAAGCTAAAGCTAAAAGCCAACACCCCAAAAAAGCCGAAAGCCGGAACAGACTGCACCGAATCCCGAATCCCGAATCCCGAATCCTTACTCCTTCGTCTTCCGCCGGATCGGAATCGCCGACAACGGTACGCTCGCCACATCATGGCCCTGCTCCCGGATCGGGGCGCCCGGTGCAGGTGCCCAGGCATGGGCGTAGACAACTTCCCAACTGCTCGGCAGCTTGCCGTCAGCACGGCGCATCGGCTCATACGCCTCGCGCGCAGCGGCAAAACGGCTGCGCCCGGTCAGGGTGTGGCGCCGGTTGTGCATGGCATTGGTGGCGCCGATTGCCTTGAGCTCGCGCATCAGTGCGGGCAGGTCGTCGTAGGTCAGGGTGAACATGTCGCGGTCCAGTACCGGATCGCGGAAGCCGGCCATCATCAAGGCATCGCCGAACTGGGCGATCTGCACGAAGTGGCTCACGTGCGAGGTGTCATCGGCCTGGGCGAAGGCCTGGCGCAGCTCCACCAGCGTGTCGTGGGCGAAGGTGGAACAGACCAGCAGGCCGTTCGGCTTGAGCACACGGCGGAAGCCGGCAAATACCGCTGGCAGGTCTTCCACCCACTGCAGGCACAGGTTGCTGTAGATCACGTCCACGCTGTTGTCGGCCAGCGGCAGGGCGCGGGCGTCGGCGCAGACGCGCGAGAACGGGCGCCACCAGCTGGCCTGCTTCCTGGCCTCGGCCAGCATCGGCAGGGCCAGGTCCAACGCGATCACCTGCGCCTTCGGCCAGCGCTTCTTCATCGCCGCGGTGGCGTGGGCCGGGCCGCTGCCCACGTCCAGTACCACCTGCGGTTGCCGGTCTTCCAGGTAGTCCAGCGATTCCAGCAGTCGCTTGGCTACTTCCTGCTGCAGCACCGCGGCGGCGCGGTAGCTGCTGGCGGCACGCGAGAAGGCGCGGCGGACGTGTTTGGGGTCGAACAGAGAAGACATGACGGTGATTCGGATTGGTAATTCAGGGGAGAGGCACGGTTGCGCTCAAGCGGCCAACGACATCATCGGCCAGTGCGCGCGAATGGCTGCGTAACCACTCACGCGCAGCCCGCAACGAACTGTTGCAGCAGCCCGGCAACGTGGTCGGCGTGGCCAAGGAAGGGGGCATGGCCGCCGCCGTCGATGGTGTGGGCGGCGTGCAGGCCCGCCGGCGCCAATGCGGCAGCCTGGTGCATGGCCTTGGAGGGCACCAGCCGGTCGCGCTGGCCGCCTATCCACAAGCCCGGTTTGTGCAGGCTGGGAAGGCTGCCGCGCAGGTCGCTGCGCTCCAGCAGCGCCAGGCCTTCGTGCAGCGCACGCGGGGCCGGCTCGCCACGTTCGACCAGCGCATCGCGCAGGGTGCGCAGTTCGCTGCGGGCGTGCTGCGAGCCCATCACGTCCAGCGCGAGGAAGCGTTCGAGGGTGCCGCGGTAGTCCTGTTCCAGATCGCGCCCGAACTGCTCGAACACCGCCGGCTCGACCGCATCGGGCCAATCGGCATCGCGGACGAACCGCGGCGTGGCTGCCAGCATCGCCAGCCCGCGCACCTGCGGCAATGTAGCGGCGCCGTGCAGGGCCACCAGCCCGCCCAACGACCAGCCGCACCACACCGCCGCCGGCGTGGCGCTGGCGATGGCGTTGACCAGGTAGGGCAGGCGAAGCGGGGTGGCGTCGTCGCGGCTGTGGCCGTGGCCAGGCAGGTCGACCACATGCAGCTCGAAGTGCGGCGCCAGCCGTTCCAGCAGCGGCGCGAAGATGCCGCCATGCAGTGCCCAGCCGTGGATCAGGACCAATGCCGGTCCGCTGCCGGTGACTTCGATATGCATGGCGTTACAACCGGTTCTCAGGCAACAGTGTTCAGGGATTTCTGGTACAGCACCACGTCGCGGGCCTTGGCGATCGCTTCCACCAGCGCCTTGACCTGGTCCACGGTATGCAGCGCCGACAAGGTCACGCGCAGGCGCGCCTTGCCTTCGGGCACGGTCGGCGGGCGGATCGCGCTGACCAGGAAGCCGGACTGCTCCAGCGTTGCCGACAAGGCCATCACCGTGGCTTCGTCACCGCACAGCAGCGGTTGGATCGGGGTCTCCGAGGCCATCAGTTCCAGGCCGTGATGCCGCGCACCGTCACGGAAGCTGGCGATCAATTCGGTCAGCTTGTCGCGGCGCCAATGGTCGCGGCGCGCGAGCTTCACCGCGGCCAGCGAGGCGGCAGCCTGTGCCGGCGGCAGGGCGGTGGTGTAGATGTAAGGACGCGCGGTTTCGGCCAGATGCTGGATCAGTGCGTCCTCGCCCACCACCACGGCGCCGTGCCCGCCCAGGGCCTTGCTCAGCGTCAGCAGTTGCAGCGGAACCTCGTTCACGCCCAGGCCGGCATCGGCCACGCAGCCGCGGCCGTGTTCGCCGATCACCCCGATGCCATGCGCGTCGTCCACATAGAACAGCGCTTCCTGCATGCGCGCCACCAGCGACAGCGAGCGCAGCGGGGCGATGTCGCCATCCATGCTGAAAACACCATCGGTGACCAGCATGGCAGCGCCGTCGCCGGCGTTCTTGAGCTGGCGCATGGCGCCTTCGCTGTCCAGGTGCGGATAGCGACGCAGGCGGCAGCCGGCCAGGCGGCTGGCGTCGAGCAGGCTGGCGTGGTTGAGCCGGTCCTGCACGCAGATATCGGTTTCTTCACTGAGCAGCGCCTGCTGCACGGCGAGGTTGGCCATGAAGCCGCTGTCGAACAGCAGGGCGCGTGGGTAGCCGAGCCAATCGGCCATCTCGCGTTCCAACTGTTCGTGCAGGCTGTGGTGGCCACAGACCAGGTGCGAGGCGGTGCTGCCAGCGCCTTCGCGGCCAGCAGCGTCCTGCAACGCGGCGATCACCTCGAACTGTTGCGACAGGCCGAGGTAGTCATTGCTGCAGAAGCCGGTTAACCAGCGGCCGTCCAGTTCCAATCGCACCCCGTCACGGCGGCTGATGCTGCGCCGGCTGCGGATGCGGCCCTGGGCAAGCCGCAGCTTGCGCTGGGCGATGATGCGGTCGTGGATGTCAGGACGGGCCATGGCAAGGTTCATGGTCAAGCGGGCAGCTAGCGTACCCGGTTGCCTGTAAGAATGCCCAAGCGGCGCCCCGGCGACGGGGCGCCAACCGGGTCAGGCGCTGTGCGCGCAGGCCGGGGCGATATCCAGGTGGACCGTGCCGGGGTGGTCGTGGTCGTCGGCGTCCACGTTTACCTGCAGCGGGCGGATGCCGAGGCGGGCGAACAGGGCCTGGTCGCGCTCGGTGTCCGGGTTGCCGGTGGTCAGCAGCTTTTCGCCATAGAAGATGGAGTTGGCACCTGCCAGGAAGCACAGCGCCTGCAGCTCGTCGCTCATGCTCTCGCGGCCGGCCGACAGCCGCACCATCGAGCGCGGCATGACGATGCGGGCGACCGCGATCATGCGCACGAACTCGAACGGGTCCAGCTCGGCACTGCCGTGCAGCGGGGTGCCGGCGACCTGCACCAGGCGGTTGATCGGCACCGAGTCCGGGTGCGCCGGCAGGTTGGCCAGCGCCTGCAGCAGGCCGGCGCGGTGCTCGCGGGTCTCGCCCATGCCGACGATGCCGCCGCAGCAGGTCTTCATGCCGGCGTTGCGCACGTGTTCCAGCGTGTCCAGGCGGTCCTGGTACTGGCGGGTGTGGATGATGGAGTCGTAGTAATCCGGCGCGGTGTCCAGATTGTGGTTGTAGTAGTCCAGCCCGGCGTCCTTCAATGCCTGCGCCTGATGGCCTTCGAGCATGCCCAGGGTGGCGCAGGTCTCCAGGCCCAGCGACTTCACCTCGCGGATCATCGCCGCCACCTTGGGGATGTCACGGTCCTTGGGCGAGCGCCAGGCAGCACCCATGCAGAAGCGCGAGGCACCGGCCTGCTTGGCGGCGCGGGCACGGGCCACCACGCTGTCGGTGTCCATCAGCTTCTGCGCGTCCACGCCGGTGTCGTAGCGCTGGGCTTGCGGGCAGTAGGCACAGTCTTCCGGGCAGCCGCCGGTCTTGACCGAGAGCAGGGTGGAAACCTGTACCTGCGCCGGGTCGAAGTGCTGGCGGTGCACGCTGGCGGCGCGGTGCAGCAGCTCGGGGAAGGGCAGTTCGAGCAGGGACAGCAGCTCTTCGCGCTTCCAGTCGTGGCGGATGACGGTGGACATCGGTGTTACCTGACAGATGGGGCGATGGAAGCGGCGCAGTCTGGTCAGCATATACATCGCTGTCAACCATCAAATGAATCATCTGGTTTACAGGATTGGAGGGCGCTTGTCGGCGCTGCTGTTCCCGCCACGCTGCCTGGTGTGCGGCGAGGATGGCCTGCCGGGGCGGGACCTGTGCCTGGCTTGCAGCCTTGGGATGCCGTGGCAACAGGCCGCCTGCAGGCGCTGTGCCTTGCCCTTGCCCGGGGCCGATGCGGAGGGCCTGTGTGGCGCCTGCCAACACGCGCGCTCGCCCCTGCAGGCGGTGCGGGCGGCGTTCACATACAACGCGCCGCTTGATGGCCTGCTGCTGCGCTTCAAGTTTCACCATGATCTCAGCGCCGGCCGTTTGCTGTCAGCGTTGATGGTGGATGTACTGGGCAGTGCCGAGCGCCCGCAGGCGATCGTGCCGGTGCCGCTGCATCTGTCGCGGCTGCGTCAGCGGGGCTATGACCAGGCCTGGGAGCTGGCCAGGCCGCTGGCGCGCGCGCTGCAGCTGCCACTATGCCGGGGCCTGCACAGGCAGCGTCCCACACCGCCACAATCGGAACTGGATGCATCGGAGCGCAAGCGCAATCTGCGCGGCGCTTTCATCGCGGTGGGGCAACCGCCAGCGCATGTGGTGCTGCTGGATGATGTGATGACCACCGGAGCGACCTTGCAAGCCGCTGCGCTCACCCTGCGCCGCGCCGGCGTGCAGCGGGTGGATGCCTGGGTCTGCGCGCGCGTGCCCTGATCGCTGCCGAGGTGATCAGCAAGGCCAGGCCAGCAGTGCGGTCCGCTTGAAATCGCCGATGTCATCTCTACATGCCATTACTACAGCGATGGGCCTAGACTGGGGTCGAGAGGCCTTTACACCTGTTCAACATGAGGAGACGGACATGGGAGCTTCCCCGGGATTTCCTGCTGGATCGTTGTTTGGCACGCTGACGCGCAATTGGTGGGTGCTGCTGTTGTTCGGTCTGTTTGCAGTGATATTCGGCGTATTGGCGGTGATGGCACCGGTGCGCACCGCAACGGTGCTGGCGTGGTGGTTGGGCATCATGGCCATTGTTGAAGGCGTGGTCGTGCTGATTTCGGCTTTCAGTGGCTCGGCGCCGGTTTCGCGTGGCTGGGCGCTGTTCTATGCGCTGGCATCGATAGGCTTTGGCGTGTTGGCGGTGATCAACCCGCTGGCTACGGCGAGCGTGCTGCTGCTGTTCCTGGCCGCCTGGCTGGTGGTTGGCGGCATTTACCGCATTGTGTTCGCCATCCGCGTGCGCAAGCAGATCACTGGTGAGTGGATGCTGATTGTCAGCGGTCTGCTGGCAGTGGCCTTGGGCGTGATGTTCGCGCTGAACCCCTTGGCCGGATTGGCGGTGACTTCGCTGTGGATCGGCGTGCTGGCCTTGATCTACGGGGTGCTGCAGATAATTGCAGCGTTCCGCCTGCGTTCGCTGGGCAAGTCCATCGGCGCGATGTAGTGCTTACCCCTCCCCAGCCCTCCCCTTAGCTGCGCGAAAGGGCGGGGGTGTAGTGCCGAGCCATGCTCGGCAGAGGCTTCACCGGCAATGCTTCAGCCGAGCATGGCTCGGCTCTACCTAAAACAAAACGGCCCGCATTGCGGGCCGTTTCGTTTCAATCCAGATACTGGCTGGCGACGATGCCGGCAAACAACACCGCGCCGACCCAGTTGTTGTGCAGGAAGGCCTTGAAGCAGGGCTCGCGCTCACGGTCGCGGCACAGCCAGAACTCGTACACCACCAAGGCCATCGCCACGCCGATTCCGGCCCAATACGCCCAGCCCAGCCCCGCACGCTGTCCGACCAGCGCCATCGCGGCAAAGAACAGCGCGTACAGGATGCCCTGGATGACCAGGTCCAGATCGCCGAACAGGATGGCGGTGGAATGCGAACCCACCTTCAGGTCATCGTCGCGGTCGACCATGGCGTACCAGGTGTCGTAGGCGGTGGACCAGAGGATGTTGGCGGCGTACAGCACCCAGCCCAGCGGCGGGACCTCGCCCTGGATGGCGGCGAAGGCCATCGGGATGCCCCAGCCGAAGGCCATGCCCAGGTAGACCTGCGGCAGATGCGTATAGCGCTTGAGGTAGGGATAGCTGGCGGCGAGGAATACGCCGATGAAGCTCAGCCCGATGGTCAGGGCATTCAGGGTCAGGACCAGCGCAAATGCGACCAGCATCAAGCCGGCGAACAACGTCAGCGCTGCGCGGCCGGAGATGGCACCGGTGGCCAGCGGCCGGTCCTTGGTGCGCTTGACGTGCGGGTCCAGCCAGCGGTCGGCGTAGTCATTGATCACGCAGCCGGCCGAGCGGGTCAGCCACACCCCAGCGCTGAACACGAACAGTGTCCACAGCGGTGGCAGGCCGTCGGCAGCAAGCCACAGCGCCCACCAGGTGGGCCACAGCAGCAGCAAGGTGCCGATCGGGCGGTCGGCGCGCATCAATTTCCAGTAGTGCCCGAACCGCGAGGTGTTGGCTGCGGTGGACGGTGTATTTGGGAGACGGCTCATGCGTAAAGGTTAACAGCTGGGCGGTTTTTCCCGCCCGCCTGTGCCGATCTGTTGGATGGGGGCAGACCTGCGGACGCTTTTGCCGTTAGAATGCGCCTCCGCCCGGCTCAGCCGGCCGGGTCACAATGCGCCCGTAGCTCAGCCGGATAGAGTAGTGGCTTCCGAAGCCATTGGTCGGGGGTTCGAATCCCTCCGGGCGCGCCAGATTCCAGCCTGCCATCTGCGCAGGTCGCCAGAAGCCCCGCATCGCGGGGCTTCTGCTTTTCGACGATAGGGCCGACCGGCGCGGAGACTACGGACTGGAAACCGCGGCAAGGCGTGCCTGGTGCGCTTGCGCCGCGCGCAGGGCTGCGGGCCGTGGCCATCATCAGCCCGTCGCCCCGGTCCTGCCCTTGGCCTGGCGGTGCCTGGCGCGCAGGGCGCGACCCACCCGCGATTCGGTTTTGCGCTGCAGTATGCAATCTATGTAATCGGCCGCCAGCAGCAGCGCATCCAGATCTACCCCGCAGCCGATACCCAGCTCGGTGCACAGATAGACCAGGTCTTCGGTGGCGAGGCTGCCGGCAGCATCCGGCGCATGGGCGTCGCCACCGAGCCCGGAAATGGCGCTGTCGAACGCGCGCACGCCGTGCTCCAGTGCTTCAACCACGTTGGCGATGGCCAGCCCGAAGGTGTCATGGAAATGGGCGGCGAGGTGATGCACGGGCACCTCGGTGGCACACGCGCGGAGCAACGTGCCCACTGACGCAGGGGTCCCCGATCCGGTTGTGTCCCCCAGGCTGATTTCGCGGCAGCCCATTTCATGGAAGCGCGCAACGATGCGGGTGACATCCGACAGCGCCACCTTCCCATCGAACGGACAGTCGATGGCCGTGGACAGCGCAGCCCTGACCTGGATGCCTGCTGCCAGTGCATGTCCGGCGATCTTGTCGGCGCGGCGCAGGCTCTCGGCGATGTTGCAATTGAAGTTGGCGCGGCAATACGCATCCGATGCCGCCGACGCGACGGTGACATCGCGGCAGCCACTGGCGATGGCCCTCTCCAGCCCTTTCATGTCTGGCACCCACAGCGAGCGGATCCGGTCGATGGGCGGCGTGCCCAACAACGCACAGAGCGTCGCGGTGTCGGCCATCTGCGGTACCTGGCGTGAGGGGGCGAACGAACCGATTTCGACTTCCCTGATCCCGGCTGATTCCAACAATTCGATCAGATTGATCCGCACCGTGGTCGGCAGCACCCTGGCCTGGTTGGCCAAGCCGCGGTGCGCGCCTGTCTCGATGATGCGCACCCGATCTGCCGTTGTCGGCGCCTGTGTCTGCATCAGCGGCTCCGCAGTGCATCGAGCAGCGCTACCGCACGGTCGCTGCGGATGTCTGCCGCAGTTGGCATGGACCGCACGAGCACATCGACTTCAGCCCCTCGCGCGCCCACCAATAGTGCGAGATCACGCGCGTGCCTGGCGGGCTCCGCGGCAGCGATGGCGTCAGTCGCATGGGCATGCAGGCTGGCCAGACTGCATGCCAGACCGATGGCGGCGGCGTGATTGATCGGCTGCAGGCCTGGGCAGGCATCGGCAGCAGGTGCCGGATGCTGCCTGTCCTGGCACAGGTCCCATTGAACGGCGACCACCGGCACGGCAATCCTGCCGCAGAGACGGCCACGGTGGTCGCAGTACCAGACGGCCAGCGCGGTATTGCCGCAGGCATGCGCCGTCCAGCTGTTCTGCGGCCCGGTGTGAGTTGCCGCCGTGCCGGCGAGCACCGCGTTCACTGTTTCAACGATGCGGGCGTTGTACAGGTCGGTCCGATACTGACGGGCACAGATGAAGGTGTGCAGATCCACAATGCGCCCGGCCAGTGCATCGACCTCAAGGAAGGGGGCGAAGCGCTGCGTCTGCAGGGTGATCTGTGCGCACAGCAGCTGCTGATCAGCGATGCGAGTGATGGATGTTCCGACCTTGCGGCCCTGGATCAGCGGCTCGATATGCTGCGCCACCCCAGCAACCATGCCGCTGATGCCGCGGCAATTGGAGCACCCGGCAATATCCACAACCAGCGCGACCTCGAGGCAGGCACCGTGGCGAAGGGCGTAGCCCGGATGTGCGTCGATGCTCTTGCAGCCGCCCCCGTGGGCAACCAGCAGCGGGTTCATGGTGTTGGCCAGACCGACCAGCTGATTGCCCAGGCGTAGTACCCGCGAACCTGCGCTGCGGATGTCGTCGATACCCGCGAACTGAATGCATACGCGTAACAGCGGGCCTGCGCCGAAAGCGATGAATCCATCGTTGCCGCTGAGGTGGGCCAAACGACTGATGAGGGAGGCCAACGTCCTGCTGATGCCTGGCATGTGGACGCGCTGCGCGATGCCATTGAGCAGCAAGCCTTCGATGAAGCCGGATGACGGGTCGTTGGGTGGCTCACGGCAGCCGACGCGGTCCGCGCCGATGCCAAACGAGCCGTCCGGTAGTGCACTGTCGGCGAAATTACAGGCGGCATGTGCGCGCGTTTTGGCTGCCTGCATTGCAGTCCCGTCTTCTTGCACTGCGGGTGGCGAATGTGCAGAAACTGCGTTCACGCGTATCCCCTTGCACGAGTGATCGCCATCGAGGGTCGCGCAGATCTGCAGGCGGCGCGTAAGCAATGCAGCGCAGCCGGTGGGTACAGTTACAGGAAACAGCAATGCCGGTGACGCGCGATCGCGAGCGCATCTCAAAATGTCTGTTTATGCTCTTTACAGAGTGCCGCGGTGCGCCGATACAGTCAGTGCCTGAAGAATTTTGCATGGATTTTTATGCGCTCTGAACCACGGAAGATTTCACTAGCGGAAAAAGTTGCCATGGACATCGGTCGCCAGATTTTGGCCGGTGTGCTGAAGCCCGGCGACAAGCTGCCTTCGTTGCGCGAGTACGCACGATTGAACGGCTACTCGAAGAACACGGTCATCTCGGCGTTTGATCTGCTCGGCGAGAGGGCGCTGGTCGAAGCGCAGCACGGCAAGGGCTTCTTTGTACGCGGCATCGAGGTGCCCGCCGAACGCGACATTGACGAGGAACCGATCGGCTACAGCCGGGTGATCGATACGCTGTGGATGATGCGCCAGCAGGCCATCCGCGAGCCGGGGCGCTCGCATCTGGCGGAGGGTTTTCCGCCGGTCGATTGGTTGACCTATATGCGCCTTGATCGCTTCCACCGGCAGGTTGCCCGCAGCGGCATCGGCAGCCTCTTCCGCTACGGCAACCGCTACGGCTATCTGCCGCTGCGCCAGCAGCTGATACGACGCCTGGCCATGCACGGCATGGAGCTTGGCCCACGCCAGCTGGTGACCACGTTCGGTGCCAATCACGCGCTTGACCTGATCATCCGGCGTCATGTTGCACCCGGTGACACCGTGCTGGTGGAACAGCCGGGCTATTACCCGTTGTTCGGCAAGCTGCAGTTGCATGGTGCAAAATCCGTCGCCATCACCCGGCGCGTGGATGGCCCGGACCTGGTCGAGTTCGAGACGGCGCTGCAGACCAGCAAGGCACGCATCTTCTTCATGCAGAGCACCGCGCACAATCCGACCGGCACCGATGTGTCGCCGGAGGTCGGCAAGCGTTTGCTTGAGCTGGCGGCGGCGCACAACGTGCTGATCGTCGAAAACGACGCCATGGCCGACTTCAAGCCGAATTCGGCATTTCGCCTGTCGTCGTTGGCGCAGTTCCGCAACACGCTGTATGTGGGTAGTTTCTCAAAATCGGTATCGGCCGCGCTGCGCAGCGGATTCATCGCCGGGGAGAACGCCCACATCGAGGAGCTGGCCGACCTGAAGATGCTGCTGCATATCGGCAGCAGCGAGTATGGCGAACGCGTGCTTGAAGCGATCCTGCGCGAGGGGAACTTCCTGCGCCATGTCGGGCGCCTGCAGGACCGCGTCCGCGCCGCCACTGCCGAAGGTCTGGACGTGCTGCAGCGGCTCAACGCCACGGTCTATGCCACACCCGAGCAGAGCTTGTATCTGTGGGCGCGTTTCGATGGTATCGACGATACGCGCCAGCTGACCGCCCGCCTGCTGGCACGAGGTGTTGTGCTGGCGCCCGGTGCGTTCTTCAACGTCGACGCCGAGCAGGTGTCGCCATGGACACGCTTGAATGTGGCCTATCTGAACGACAGCGTCTTCATCGACAGCCTCCGCGAGGAGATGGACCAGGTTGCGGCACTGGCGTGATGCCTGGCTGAAAGTGCGGAACTGTCACTGCCGGCCGCGACCGGCAGTGACGCATGGCTTGATCATTGCGTCGTGCGGCGGGTCCTGGTGATCCAAGATCTGTGCATCGCGCTGATGGCGAAAGTGGGCGGGGCGCGATTGAGGGTCCCTTGCCGGGGTGGCGCTCCGCCTGGCGCCGACGTCGTGGCAACTGCGGCTTCGGGCCAGAAGCGCCATCGCCACAGAACAGCAGCATGGCGGCGTCTGCTCCGCAATTGCCGTGGCCCTCGTTCTTCCTAGCGCCAGTCAGAGAGCGACAGTTTCAGCTCTGCCTGGAAGCCTTTGGCCGACTGCAGCGGAATACCGAAGATGTTGGGTGCCTGCTGGTTGATGCCGATGGCCTTGGTGCGGGCCGTGTCCAGCTCGGCCTCGTTCTTCGGACCGCCGGCCCATTGATCATCGCTCCACACGTAACGCAGGCGCCAGCCGCCCGCATCGTCGGGCTTGGCGAAGACCACCAGCGTGTTGCGGAACAGGTACTCGCCGGGGATGTGGTTCTTCAGGAACAGCGCGCCATCAACCTGATAGCCGGCATTGCTGACCGCAAGATCGATGGAAAACGCGATCTCGCTGCCGGCCAGGATCTTGCTGCTGTCGAGGAACACCGAGAACAGCACGGTCGAGCGTTTGTCCTTGAGCAGGTTGCCCTGCGCATCGAAGATATCGCCGTACTCGCGGCGGATGGCACATTGGTTGGCCTGGGTGCGCGAGGTGAGTTCGTAGGTGTAGGCACCGCGCGGGGCGACGGTGGCCTCGATGTAGTAGGAGGATTCGATCTTCTTGCCGCGCTTGCGCGCGGCTTCGATCTCGGGCGGAAAGGGCAGGGCGCTGATGTCGAGCTGGGCCGTGGCGCAGGTATCGCCGAACAGGAAGCGCACCAGGTTCTGGTAACCCTCCTCGGAGTTGACGATACCGAAGTAGCCGCTGTGGCTGCGGTTGACGAAGGCCCGCGGTGAGCCTTCGACATAGGCATTGGCAATGCGTACCAGGCCATCGCTCAGTGCGCCGACCGCAAACGAAGACAAGCCATGCGCAGCGGCGTAGTCGCGGCTGTTGGTACCGATCAGGCAGAACAGGCGCTCGGGCGGGAAGCCGGAGTTGCCCAGTGTATTGACCTTGTCCTTGGACACCTTCAGGTACTTGCCCATGTTGCTGCGGTTGAAATTGTTGATGTCGTTGATCGACAGCAGGTTCGGCAGGTTGATGCCGCCGACCTCGATGCCGTTGTGCGGCGTGGCATAGGTGAAGGCCTTGTCGACCATCGCTCGGACCTCGGCGTTGGCCACGTCGGGGTTCTGGAGGAGGCAGCGGCAGATCAGTCCGCCCATCGAGTGGGCCACCAGATAGACACGGAAAGCCTTGCGCATGGCCGCGTTGTTGCCGCAGATGCTGTCGCGCAGTTGCTCGATGCGCTTGCCCAATGCGGCAGCGGCATCCGGGATCGACGGCGTCTTGCCATCGCCGAAGGCCGGGTCGGCTGGATCGTAGTAGCGATGGATGACGATGCAGCGCGGTGAGATGCGGTCACGGCGCTCGGCGCCGAACTCGTAGACGTCGCGGTAGTTGTAGTCCTTCATCAAGCGCACCAGCGGCGACTCGAAGACGAACTTGACGATGCTGCCGTCCTGCGCCTGGCGCATCTTGGTGGAGCCGGCCTCGAAGCCCATGAAGGGCGTGGAGGTGGTCTCGACGATCTCGTCGCGGGTCATTGCATAGCCGCGCACATAGATGATCGGGAAGTAGGGGCGTTCGATACGTTCCATGGCCGGTCTCCGCGGGGACTGCCGGCGATGGTGAACGGATTTTCGGGATTTGTCTTGAATGTGGTGCTTCAAGAGCTTCCCCCTCCCCAGCCCTCCCCTTGGCTGCGCCAAAGGGAGGGGGCCAAGCTCTGCCCCCTCCCTTGCGCGAAGCGCAGGGGAGGGGTGAGGTCTTTGCCTTTGTAGTGGCTCTACGCGACACCAAAGCCCTCCACAACGCTACCCCTCACCTCCAACACCACCCCGATCCAACTGCCGATACCCAATCGCCTCGGTCAGATGCGCCCGTTGGATCGCAGGCTCCCCGGCAAGATCTGCAATCGTCCGCGCCACCCGCAGGATCCGGTGCATCGAACGCGCCGACAGCTGCAAGCGCTCCATCGCCTGCTCAAGCAGATCACCTTCAGCAGTGGACAGCGCGCAGTCGCGCAGCGTCTCCGCTTGCCCAAGATGTGCGTTGGCCTTGCCCGCTCGTTGCAACTGGCGTGTCCGTGCCTGCATCACCCGCTCGCGCACTACGGCGCTGCTTTCGCCTGCACTTGTGTCGCCACGCAATTCACTCGGTGCCAAACGTGGCACCTGCAGGTGCAGGTCAATGCGGTCCAGCAAGGGGCCGGAGATGCGTGCGCGATAGCGACGGATGCTCTCAGCGTGACATTTCCAGAAGTCTTCGCGACCATCGGGCCAAGGAGGCCCGAAATGACGCCAGAGACCGCACATCAGTTGAAGCGACTTCAAACCTTACTGGCTGCGACTTCTTATAGTTTTCCAGCAGAAGATGCGAAAGGCTTCCCAAACTTGCTCCCAGCCGCCAGAAAGATAGGTTTAGGCCGCCGGTCGCTGACCGGAATGATGACGTCCGGCGCGAAGGTAGAGGGTCCCGGCCCCTTCGAATCCGCCTTGGAGCGGGACTACTTCGTCCTCCTCGAGTTCGACCAGCAGGTCTCGGTCTGGCATCCCCAGCCCGCCGAAGTGACCGGGCCCGCTGCTGGCCGGTTGGGAAACCAGAAGTACTACCCGGACGTCCTGGTTGAACGGATTGAGACCGTGAACGGCGAGCCGACCCAGCGGGCGGAGCTGTGCGAGATCAAGTATCGGGAGGAAATCTTCCGGAAATGGGTCACCCTCAAGCCCAAGTTCAAAGCCTGCCGCCGCTACGCCCGCCAGCGGGGCTGGCGGTTCCGGATTCTCACCGAGGTTGAGATTCGGACCCCGCGGCTGGCCAATGCCAAGTTCCTTCTCCCTTACTCGCGTCGGGATACCGACTGGATCCTGGAGCACCAGGTGATGGAGTCGGTCCGCGCCTTGGGCGAAACGACCATTCACCAGTACATGGCCTCGCTGCCAGGCAGCCAGTGGGACAAGGCAGCGGTACTGCCGGTTGTGTACTACCTGATCTGCAGGGGTGAGATCGTGGCCAACCTGGATCAGCCACTGACGCCACAGTCTCCGATCCGTGCCGTCGACTAGTAGCTCGACGGTGCCAGAGAATCCGCTGGCTATCGGCGGAGTCTTCGTCCTTCGTGGCGAAACCTACCTGGTCGACAGTTATCTCGACCTGACCCATCTCATCGCGCGTCGAGAAAGCGACGGCCAGAAGGTGCGGCTGATCATTGCCGACATCCTAGATGCTATTGCCACTCCCCAATCGACCTCAACCCCTGACGAGGAAACAGCGTCTTCGAGCGGCACGGAAACCCTGTCAAAAGAAGACTGGGATATCGCGGTAGCGCGAAGCGAGAAGCTCAAGACGCTGGTGGAGGCAAAGCGGCCATCAAAGAAACTGGCCGCCGAGGTGGCCACGTTCTTCGGCGTGCATGTCAGCACCATCTATCGCTGGCTCAAGCGGGAGCAGCAGAAAGGCATTGCAGCGCTGGCGCCGCTACACCCCAGCGGTGGGCGTGGCAGATCGCGGCTAAACGACATCCTTGACGATGTCATCTGGGCGGCCATCGAAGAACACTACCTGACCGACAAGAAAATGCGGATCTCGAAGGTCATGACGATTCTGGGGCCCAAGTGCCGCCGCGCGAATCTGAAAGTACCGCATGCCAATACCGTCAGGCTTCGCGTGTCCTGGCTCTCTGACAAGACAAAGGATGAAGCCCGCGACGGAGAGCGCGGCCGCAAGCGGCACCGGCCCGTGCCGGGCTCTTACAAGGAAGCTACCCACCCGAACTCTGTCTGGCAGATCGATCACACGCCCCTGGATCTGTGCATCGTCGATGATGTCTATCGTCGCAACATCGGCCGGGCGTGGCTGACCCTGGTCATCGACGTCTACAGTCGCTGCGTCGTGGGCTTCTACCTCTCGCTAGACAAGCCCAACGCGACCTCCGTTGGCATGGCCCTGGTCCACGCCATCCTGCCCAAGGAAGGCTGGCTGGCGGCGCATGGCATCGACGTCAAATGGCCCAACTGGGGCAAGCCGATCAAGGTTCACGCTGACAACGACAAGACATTCCGATGCGACATGGTCACTCGGGCGGCGATGGCGCAGAAGTTTGACCTGGAGTGGCGGCCAGTCAAGACGCCGCACTGGGGTGGACACATCGAGCGGCTCCTTGGCACGCTCAATCAGGAAATCCACACCATCAACGGGACGACCTTCTCAAACCCTACCCAGCGAGGCGACTACAAATCGCACGAAGAAGCCGAGTTCACCTTCTCCGACTCAGAAACCTATGTCACCAAGTATCTGTGCGGCGTGTATCACCAAAGCAAGCATGACGGTATCGGCCGCCCGCCGATCCGGATGTACGAGTCCGGAATTCTTGGCGATGCTCACACCCTAGGTACGGGCCTGCAAGCGCCGATCAAGGATCCGATGCGACTGCGGCTGGACTTTCTCCCATTCAAGGAAGTGACCGTCCAAGCCTATGGCGTCACCTGGGACACCATCACCTACTACGACCCGAGCATCGATCATTGGATTCATGCCCGGGATCCGGAGACAGGCAGGAAGCGGCGATTCACTGTTCGGCGGGACCCCCGGGATCTGAGTTCGATCTGGTTTCTGGACCCCGACCGCGACGTCTATCTAAAAATTCCGTACCGGCGCATGGAGCACCCTTCGCTCAACCTGTGGGAGCTGCGAGAGGTCAGAGCGCACCTGCGAGCCCAAGGCAAGGAAGAGGTTGATGAGGACCTCGTGTTTGATACCTACGAGGAGCTCCAGCGGATAAAGAATAATGCGAGCGATGAGACCAAGGAGGCCCGTAAGCGTGATCAGAAGAAGCGAACCTACGAAAAGAAAAAAGCCGCTGAAGCCGCTCAAGTAGGCGCTGCCACCCCCGCCAGCCAGCAAGCGCCGCCCAGCAGGCCCGCCAACACGAACGGCCTGCTGGAGGACGACGAGGAGATTTCTTCCTTCGAGGTGGTGCGCGGTGGCTGAGGACCATCTGAGCGCCGAAACACGCGCGATGCTGGGCCGGCAGGCCGCCGAGCGCTTGGCTTGGTTTCAGACCGAGTTCTGGATCAAGTACCCGGCGTCCGATGCCATCCTGGCGCTATTGGAAGCGCTGGTGAACAAGCCGCGACGGGCGCGCATGCCGGGGTATCTGGTCACCTCGGAATCGAACAACGGCAAAACCTCGATTGCTATGCGATTTGCCGGCCTCCACCCGCCGGTCTTCTCCGAAGCCGATAACAAGATGCAAATGCCAGTGATGCTACTGGAGGTCGTTCCTACGCCGACCGAGGCAGCGATCATCGAGCGCATTCTCTCGATATTGGGGATTCCCTACCGGCTCACCGATCCCGTGCCCGACAAGCGCGAGGCCGCCATCGTCGCGATGCGTAACGCCGGCCTGCAGTTGTTGATGCTGGATGAGCTTCAGAAGATTCTTGGCGCCCGGCTCGAGCAGCGCAGAGCCGTGATGGATGCATTGCGGTACATCGCCAACCAGGTTCCCGTGCCCGTAGTGGCCTTCAGCACACCCCGCGGCACCGGGGGTTTGGCATCGTCGGACGAAATGATCAATCGACTTCGGCCGCTCACATTGCCCACGTGGAAGCTGGATGCTGACTTTCAGCGACTGCTGCTCTCTTTCGAGGAGCACATGCCGCTGCCTGAGCGTTCGGGGCTGGGGAAGAAAGCCATGGCGGCCCTGATCCACACTTTGTCCGAGGGCCTCGTGGGCGAAGTCTACGACTTGCTCGAGCTGGCGCTCAGTGTGGCGATCGCCTCAGACGCCCCGCGGATTGACGAGACCCTGCTCCGAGGCCTGGCCTGGACGCCCCCGTCAGACCGAAAACGCTTGGCCCGCGCCGCGACGCCGTGAGAGTCCGCGGCAATCGCTGGCCCAGCGTTCCGCCACCTCAACCCGACGAACTCATGTCGTCCTGGCTCCATCGGCTGGCCCGATCCAATGGCCGCTCGGACCACACGCTGTGCTCAATGATGTTCGGGGCAGTCCCGTTGCTGAACCGCGACCTCGATCTGACCATGCCCGTTGCATTGCTACCCGTGCTCTCGAAATGGACGGGCATTTCCGAGTACCGGTTGTCGGAACTCCTGTTGACGACGATCCAGGGCAAGGTCACCGGCGAAAGCCGGACCGGGACAGTCTGTCGATGGGTGCTTCCCCTGGGTGTTTACCACCGGGTACGCCGGCACCATGGACTTCAATACTGTCCGCAATGCTTGGCGGAGCCCATCGCATACGCTCGAAAGCAGTGGCGCTACGCGTTCGTGACCGAGTGCCTGGAGCATGAGCGCCCTCTTCTGGACCGGTGCCCAATGTGCGCGTCTCCCTTCATGTTTCACCGGATGCACCCGGATCGCGGGCAACGGTGGGGCTGCGCGACGTGCGGCGAGACCCTGAACAAGCCAGATGCCAGTGTCGGGTCAAAATGCCTACTGCGACGACAGCAGGCGCGACTCGTGGCAGCGGCCGGCAGAGGCGGAGCACGGATGAACTGCCGCTGGGTCAGTTCGCTGACGCTGTTCAACGGGTACCGGTTCCTCGCGCACACGCTCACGTCATCGCGCTTGAAGCACCTGGCGAACACCGCAATCATCGACCGGGCCGGGACGTTACGTTTCTCTGGGACGCACACAGAGTTCGAGCGTATGGGGATCGAACTGCGGCGGCCGATTCTGCTCGCACTAGCAACGTGGATGACCGATTGGCCGGATCGCTTCCTGAAAGACGTGCGGTCGTCTTGTTCCAGCCGGTCAGTACTGATGGGGGATCGGCGGCACATCCCATTCTGGATCCAGCAAGTGCTTGATACCCTGCCCACGGCCCAGCCCCACCGACTGACATCACAGGAAGTTCAAAGCTGCGCGCGGTGGCTCCGAGCCGGCGGCCAGGCCATCAGCTTTGATGGGCTGTGCCGGGCCCTCTCACTTTCCACCTGGGAACGAATGCTTCCCGCGAACAGGGTGCTCTTGGGAGAGGGCGTGTCCGGGCTGGACTGAGCGTTGATGTGGCCGGCGCCGTAAATCATCCGTAGCCTCATCGCGAAAGAGTGAAGTCTAGCCGCGCCAAGGCCTATCCCCAGCCGCGCTGGGTGTCCAGGTACTGGCGGACGACGTAGAGGTCGGCAACCTGGCCCCCAATCATTCGATCCAGAGCACTGCTTCCTGCGAACAACGGGGCCGCATTCGCGCGCTTGATCCATCCGTCCGCCTGCGTCGGGGTCGCAAAGAGAATGTGCAGGGCTCGGTAGATGCCGAGAACATAACTGGTGCGCTCAAGGACATCATTGGTGAGCGCTCCGGTGCGAGTCCGCTTCCATCGGTAGTAGGTTGAACGTGCCGGGCGGCCCAGAAGAACGCGGGCCTCTTCAGAAGTGAGGCCCCATTTCCCGCAGATATTGAAGAACGCGGTGAGGCCGGGTCTGGAAAGGTCGGGCCTTGTCTGCAGGGGCTGATGGGTTTGAGGCTTCATGAAAAGTCCTCGCTGGATCTTTGATGGCGACCAGAGCCGCCGCAGCTTCGGGTGAAGGTCGGGGCCGCCCACCAATAGTCTAGCCGAGCGGCCCAGCGGGCAAGACTCCGGTCATTTAGCACCCGCGTGGGTGATCAGATGCCGCCGGCCCGTCGTTCACAAGCGACCGGCGCCCGCAGCTAGCCCAGATGGATGTCAGCTTCGCCGAGCACGTCCACGAAGAGCGTCAGCATGCCGCCTGGCTCATCGTTCTCGAAAGCAGGCTCTCTTGGCCGTTTGGGCTCGCTGGGTGCTCGCGGGATCCACTGTTCGGCAACGCGGTGGTGGAATTCAATTAGGTCTTCAATAGAAGAACCTGGACGCTGACCGAAGCCAGCAGTGGCTGCTGCCCAATCCCAGCCATGCTGCCCAAAGGTATATCGGGAGCTTGGCGACGGCATGGCGGTAAGGAGCGCCTTATGTAAGTACCAATTCTGCAGAACCTGACTCAACTGCAACAGAGAACCGAGAGGGTTCGAGTTCGTGGCTGCATGGCCAATAGCTTTACCTTGAGCCCCGGCGATCAGTTCGTCATAAAGGGCAGACCACTCTGGAAATGTATCCGGATCAATAGGTGCGCCTGGAACGAAATGAGGCCACGAGGTGCCGGGAAGCATTGGACTTGTCCACGGGTGAGGCGCGCATTTGATGATCGCGCTGAGACATTCGGTGTAAGAGCTGAGGCTGATTTGGGGCGAAGAATTGATCGTTTGCCACTTTTTTGCCCAGGCTCCAAGCGGCGGGTTTGATCCAGGCCAGCGAGGAGCGATAGGCGAATACGTTTGAGAATTGGCCGACCAATGCTTTGCGGAATCCGCACGGAAGTCCATGAATGTCCACGGCGTGCTAACAGCAATCGGCCACTGAGGGCTAATGGCCGTGCAGCCACTGGGGGGGAAGTCGTTTTTTAGCCGGAATGCCCCTTTAACTCCATTGAGCGAAAACATGGGCATACGATGCAAGAGGTCGAGCTCGAAGGGGGTGCTCGATCCAGTATAGGTATCGAGTAGCTTGCTTGTTCGTTTGCCCTGAATGAGCCACATCCAGCTGACCACTTTGCGTTGGTGCCGCCTTCTGACAATGACCGCAAGGTCCGCCAACTCTCGCTTGTCTACCCGATTGCCGCCTTGGGACCAAGACACCCAGGCGTGCTTATCCAGCCAAATAGATGTCAAGTGAATGGCTCGCCCCGTCGCTGAGCTGAGTTCACGGGCCAGATATCGCAGCGCATTGCCCTGATGCATGCCTCGAAGAAAGTCGAGCTCCCAAGCAACGCCACGGCCGAGGCTGCTGGCAACTTTAGAGCCGTATCTCCAGAGTCTCTTGTCAGTTGAAAAGGCCATTGTTCAACCCCTCATTGCAATGGTGGTGATGTCTAGGTGACGCCATTTCGAATCCAGCCCCATGAGGGCAGCGGCGACGACCCATCCGCATCGGACGCAATCACCTGCTAAGTCACGTCATCAACCCAGATGACCTGATTGACCAAGTCCCCGCTGGCGTCGAGTCCCAAGATCAGATGGGCCGTGTGCAGGTAACCTAGCTCCCGTCGAAAGGCGAGTAACTTCTGCCGGTCGTATTCCAAGCTGCCGCCAGGCTTTTTCATTTCTATGGCCAGGAGGTTGCGCGCATCCGAGTTCCGTTCGTGAACAATGATGTCTGGGAAGACGGTAGTGGCCCGGACCTCTCGGTCAAAGGCGTCCCGTGGCGGCAAGTAGAGTCGTTTGGGGTCACCAAAGTGGCGGTTGTACTCGCAGTCGATACTGAGCGGCGGCGGGACAAGCTCCGGATCGTGCATGTAGTGGGCAATCCGACAGGAGAGCGCCCGCTCGGTCACATCGAGCTCGAGCAATAGGCGGTCAAAGCGGATGACCTGGTCGACCGCCTGAGTTAGAAGCTTCTCCGCCTCTTCGCGCTGCATGTACTCCGCCTCCTCGGTATGCCGCCTAGTCTGCGGAAGACATCAATGGTCGTACTGGGCGCGGAGCGTCCGGCCGATGTGCTCCATCATCGGGGTCGCTTGGCGCATGTTGAGTTCGAACAGCGTTACCGCCTCGGCCTCCGAGTCGACCAGGGAGACCTGTGTCAGCTGCCCGCAGAAACCATCCAGAGCCACACGCAACGCATCGTCTGCGACCCGCTCCTTGAGGATCATGGCCCATCGACGCGCCAGTCGATTCTCCTCGGAGAGCGTCTCGCCAACGGAGTTCTTGCCCCAAATACCCGAGCTTCGGAAAGCGTGGCGATCCTCTAGGTGGCAGCGAGTCTCCAAACGAAGCAAGTCACTTAGCGCTTCTTGTAGCGCAAGCAACGTCTCCCGCTGGAACGCCCGGCCCTGGTCCCGCCGACTGGCCTGATCGTCCGCAGCCTGCAGGGACGCTGCATGGCGGGTGGCGATGTACGCGGTCACCACGCTCGCGGCCGCACCCACCACCGTACCGATCAGGGCGCCGATCGCCCCCCAGGTTGCCGGTTCCATGATTTCCCCTGTGCCCTGATTCGCTAAGCAAAAAGACGAACAAATAGTGCTAGTACCCGAGGCTACCTCAGTACGTTCTGGAGAATCCACCGCCCCCGAGAGTGGCGGTGCAGCGCCTTTCGCACATGCACCGGATGGAACGTGGAGCCGGACCGGTGCTTGCGCGTGCTCCGGCTATCCGGGGTTGCCTGGGCATTGTCTTCTCGTTGCTACGTGCAGGCGCTAGTACTTAAATGCGAACACGACCTTTGTCAGGTCTTCCTCTTCGAACGTTTCGAAGTTCTCCCCTCTGGTCTGAGACAAGCCGATGGAGAAACTAGAGTCTGGAATTGCGTATGTCAGATCCATCGAGAGCCGGCCGGGGTTCTCCAAATCCCCAGAGAGAATGCGCATGTAGCGATAGCCGATCGAGAACGACAATGGCGCGAGCGGCTTGACCCCGGGAAGAGAGAAACGAAGGGTCAGCTCTCCACCGATGCCGGCGTAGTTGTCATCGACTAGGGACTGAAAGTCAGTGTTGCTACCTGCGTCTTGGACGCGTCCATACTCGGCAAAGAGTCCGGCGCGACAGTCAAAGTCAAGCGGTCCGGCAGTGCGGGTTGCGCCGCAGACCGCCTTGGCGCCGCTCGGAAGGTAAGCAAGGTCGACCAATCCCACCCGAGCTCGCAGGATCGTCGAGTCCTTCGCCCTATCGTCAGTCTGGTAGGCGACCGCGGTGAAGGTGCCATAGGCACCTTGGCCGTCCTCGTCACCGAAGGACCTGCGATACATCAGCCCAGGACTAAGCGCCCGGATATCCTTACTATCGTCGTCGTCACCTGGTGCTTGTGTCTCGGATGTGCTCGCGAGGTAGTGCAAGAAAAGAAAGGCGGCGTCGTTCGGTCCCAACTGCGTCCCCACACCGACCACGGCTTCAGCGGTGAGAACCGATGATCCTTTGACGTCGTCGTCAGTGAACGACAGATTGGCCCCGGACGCCTTCTTGAATGCTTCAACGTCCCTCTCACTTCCGGCGGGAGCCCGAACCACGGCTAGGTCGTCTATCTTTCCTCTCAGGGCCACAATTACCCGGCCGTCAGACGGCTCGGCAGGGGGTTTGGGGGGCGCAGCGGTGCCATCTCGAAAGACGCAAAGGATCCGGAGGGGTGCCTCACTACCTCCCAAGACAGGAGCGAACAGCCTGCGTAGCGCGGCGTCTCTAGCATCTGGCGTGTTGATGGACGCCAGTGGAGTAGCTGGGTCCAGTCGGTACTTCGATTTCTTCGGATTCTCGGCGAGCCAAGCCAAATGCTCGGCCAAGTCGTATCGGATGCTTTGGATCGCCGATTGCTGGGCAGTTGTGAGTCCGAGACCATCCACGTCGCCCGCCTCGACACGGCCCCAGTGCAGCACCCATCTCATTGCCAACACATCCGCAGGCATTGGGGCAGTTTGGCCTTGGTCATCAGGAAGGCGAGGTAGCGCTGCGAAGTTGAGCTGGTATGCCAGGCCGACCTGGCCGAAGAGCGGCGCAACCTTGGTGCTCCCCTCTTTGTCGCAGAAGTAGGCTTGATTGGCTTCAGAGAAAACGGCTGTCAGTTCAGGGCTGGGCAAACTGGCTTCGGCATACACATGGAGCGGAACGATACAGAGAGCAACTGCCATGACGAACGTCTGGAGTCGGGTAATCCGAGTCATGTCACACCCCGTACTTGTCTTTCAGTGCAATTCGCTTCGTGAGCTGGTGCCGCAGGCTTCGAAGATCCTTTCGATAGGTTTCATCTACCAATGGCGTGTCCACAACCAAGCCAGAGAATGGCGGCTCCTTGGGAAGGTGGTCGTGAACCAGACCATTGAGATAGCCATGCCAAACAGACCACGACACACCCATCCCACCCTTACGCAACGGCTTGCTTGGCGTGGTCGAAAACGAGAATGGTTTTCCGACGCGTTCCGCATACATGAGTTTGATTGCAATCCCGACGGCTTCCTCGATCTTCGCGATTTTCATTCTGACTCCCCTGTATTGGGCTTGGGTTCGGCGCTACTTGCAACGGTTGGGCCCCACATACGAAGTTGTGATGCCGCCATCGCTACCGAAGAGGATGTCAATGTCATCGTCCTTCGACCCATCCCCACATGCCGGCACGGACGTCTCGGCCCATTCCCCCTCCTCGGCGTCGCTCGCGCTGTTGCTGCCCCGATCGGTCCGAAGGAGATGCGCTTCCGGGATTCCCGCCGCAAGAAAGCGAGCAACGGTTTCCCGATGGGGGTGTCCGTGCCCGCCTCCCGAAGAGAAGATGACAAACTCTGGCGCGACCGCGGTGATGAAGCACTTCGCGCTACCGTTGTTGCCTCCGTGATGGGAAGCAATCAGGACGTCGGCGCTCAGCAGATCCTCTTCCACGTTCTCGACGGCCCATCCCTCTGAGCCTGTGCACGTTTCGTCGTCTGACCCACGCAACGGCCGGCCAATAGCGTCACCTGTCACCAGGATCGATCTGCCGCCGTGCGAGATCCGAACCATGATGGAGACAGCATTGGAGATCTCTGAAGGGCTCATTTGCCCCACGTCCGGGAACTCGTGCCAACCCGCCAGGAAGGTGATCTCCACTTCGCCAAGCTCAAACACCTGGCCAGATGCGAGCGGCGTTGTTTTCAGGTTGAGGACGGATGACTGATCCTCTGCGACCTCGCCGATTGCCTCCCGTGCATTGAAGAAGGTGGTGCATCCGGAGGCGCCGACGTGCGTGCAGTGCGGCGGCGTGTAGCCAGTCCACAGTAGTGTGCCTACTTCCCTCGATTCTAAGATGAGTGGCAGGTTACCAAGGTGGTCTCCATCGCTGTGGGTAAGCACCACCATGGACAGACCCATGTCCGGCAGGAGCTTGTCCACCCCGTCGGCACAGGCGGTTCCGTTCCAGTGACCCGCGTCGACGAGAAACGTGTATCCCTCCGCCGTAAGGCCGACGACGCAAAGACCCTGACCGACATCGACAACCCGCACGTGGAGATCGGGAGGATCTACCGCTTGCAGGCGACCAAGGTATCGGCTGTTGCGCTCCTCAACTTCCAAGCGGCGCACGACGGCAGGGGGTGCCCGTTGGACATCACCATCCCCTTCGAGCCCCCTTATGACGACTACGTTCCGCGTGGGCTCAATTGACCCGACTTCATCTGGACGCACGGGTTGGGTGGCCGAGCAGGCGGAGAGAAATAGCCCCGCCGACAAGGCGCAGCAAAGCAAAAACCTCATGGCGACTCTCCCCAAGTAGCTCGCTAGCACTGCCAACTACTGCCAACGGCGACCGGCCTCACGGGCGGACACGCCGGAGTGGCAAACTGGGGTCGGTCGTGGACATTCGGATTGGAAAGGCATAGCCAACCTGCCTGAAGGGGCATAGCGCCAGGCTATGGCATGCGCATCGTTCCTGGGCCGCGACGCGCCATCAGCTCGACGATCCAATCGATGAACACGCGCAGCTTCAGGCTTACGTGCCGGTTCGGTGGAAAGGCCAAGTAGAGGGGCATCGGATCGAGCTGCCAGTCTTCGAACAGCGGAACCAACTCTCCGCGGGCCAGGGGAGCGCTCGCCATGTACGTCGGCAACCACAGTACCCCCAGCCCCGCCACGCCGGCGGCGAGGTAGGCGTTGCCATCATCCACCGTAAGCACCAGGCGGCCGCGCACCTGCAGGCGCTCATCGCCCCGGTGCAGCGTGTGGGCCAGCGGAGTGCCGGCCCGCGAGCCGCGGTAGCCGATAACGACATGCTGGCCGTCGTCCAAGGCCTGCGGGGAAGCTGGCGTGCCGGCCCGGGCCAGGTAGGCGGGCGCTGCGTAGACACCCAACGGTAGGTCTGCGACATGGCGGGCGCGCAGCGACAGCTCGGTGAGTTCGCCACCACGCAGGACGCAGTCCACGTTCTCATCGATCAGGTCCACCTTGCGGTCGCTGGCGCCAAGGTCGAGCTGGATGTCAGGGTAGCGCGCGTGGAAGTCGGGTAGGGCCGGCACCAGCACCAGGCTGGCGAACGGCGCCGGCACGTCCACGCGTAGTCGTCCACGCGGCACGGCGGATTCCGCAGAGAGGCTGGTCTCGGCATCGTCGAAGTCGGCTAGTAGGCGTACGACTCGCTCGTAGTACGCGGCTCCATCGGCGGTTACGTTGACCTTTCGCGTGGTGCGGTGGAGCAGTTTCACGCGCAGGCGCGTCTCCAATTGCTGGATCAATTGGGTCACGCGGGTCTTGTTCGTCTGCAGTGTTTCGGCCGCCTTGGTGAAGCTGCCGGTCTCCACCACGCGGGCGAAGGCCTGCATCGCATCTATTCGGTCCATGCGCGGCTCCGGGTAATGGCGGGATTGTTCTGATTCTACAAACAGTGATGCCGGCTTTGGCTCGTTTATCCGGTCGCTACGAGCGCCTAGAGTGACCGCTACGTACCCGCAATCCCTCTCCCACCACAGGACAACTCCCGATGACCACACGTGAAGCCGTGTTTCCGGCCGGCCGGAATGAGCTTTTCATCCAGCATTCTTACTCCGCCGCCATCCGATCGGGCGATTTCCTCTTCGTTTCGGGCCATGTGGGTAGCCACAGCGATGGTTCGCCCGAGCCCGACTTCGAGGCGCAGGTGCGATTGGCATTCGCCAACCTTCAGGCGACCCTGAAAGCCGGCGGTTGCACCCTGGATGACATCGTTGATGTGACCACCTTCCACACCAACCCCGAAAAGCAGTTCGACACGGTCCTTGCTGTGAAGAACGAAGTCTTCTCGGCCCCGCCCTATCCGACTTGGACCGCCCTCGGCGTCAATTGGCTCGCGGGTTTCGATTTCGAGATCAAGGTCATTGCCCGCATTGGAGCGGCCTGAGCCGCGTGGTCGGTGTCGACCCGAAGCAGGTAGCTTGGCGGTCAGGGCAACGATCCACAAGGAGCTGGTGCTCGCCGCGATCTCGATGGCGGCGGGCACCTCAATCCCCGCAGAATGTTGATACACGCGGATTTGAGTCCTATCCCACGGCTGGCGGGTAGTTCTCATGCACTGCGAGCATCGACGCCATGACGCCTATGCACATGGATCATCAATCAGTGCCATTCGTAGTTGGATGCGAACTGGGCAAACTGCTTTAGCTCGACGGGTGTAGCGGATCCTGTGGCCATCGCCATGACGAGATCATGCTCCAACGTGAGGCCTTCGATCAGTCGAGTGACCATGCCAGGAACTGCAACGGACCGCTCCGGGAGAATGCAGACGGCCCTGCTCTGAGCTACGACGCGCTGGACCCAATCTTCCCGGTCTGTCCGGAAGCGGGGTCGCATAACGACTTCTCGTCTGGTGAAGTGATCCTGGATCTGCCCGCGGTACTCGCAGTTAAGCCGATCAATGAACGGATAATCCACCAAGTCTTCAGCGCGGATGGTGTCAAATGCAGCCAATGGGTGATCCGCTGCGCAGCCCAGCACCAGGCGCTCCCGAAACAGGGGTACAACGGACAACCTAATGTCAGGCCTCGAACTCTGCGGGAATATGCACGCGTGATACCTTCCCGACATCAAACCCGAGACGTCTTCGCTGGATTTGAGCGAATGCAACTTGAACTCGATGGACGGAATCTGTTCCAGCGCACTGAGAAGGAATGGGACGAAAGTAGTCGCCCCCACGGTCGGCGCAACCGCGATATCAAGAACTTGATGTTTTCCCTGCGCCCAATTGTCGGAGTGCTGCCGCACGCTCTCCAGCGCAACTAGCATTCGCCGGAACTCTAGTTCGACGTGCTGTCCCAATCCCGTAAGTCGGCTGTTTTTCCCCTTTCTATAGATCAGGGCCCCCCCGAGTTCCTGCTCCAGGCGGAGAATTGCCCGGGTGAGGCTGGGTTGGGAAACACCACTCAGCTTCGCAGCGTTCGTGAAGTTGAGCGTTTCTGCCAAGTGGATGAAGTAGCTGATCTGATGGAGTTCCATAGCCCTCTGGCCCTCGCTGCGAAGCGTCCTGACGCGTAGGTGAAGACGCATCGGCATTCAGCCATATATATGCGCCACGCACATAATACCTGAAATAGAGCAACTATGTGCGCGGCGCATATTGCTGTGCCCCAGGGCGACGGATACCCTGCTCTGAGGCGCCCGGACGTTCGGTTTTGGGCTCCGGGGCGGGTGGGGACGCCAGAAAGACGGCAGACCACCCGCCAACCCCTCTCACCCAACCACCTGGCCGGCCGCATGACCTCGACTCCCGTTCCCATTGACGCCAACTCACTGAAAAAGAAGGACTTCATCCGCCAGATCATCCGAGAGGACCTGGCCACGGGTCGCCATGCCACCGTTCGCACCCGCTTCCCGCCCGAGCCCAACGGCTATCTGCACCTTGGCCACGCCAAGGCCATCTACCTGAACTTCGGCATCGGCCAGGAATTTGGCGGCCAGGTGAACCTGCGCTTCGACGACACCAACCCGGCCAAGGAAGACCCCGAGTACGTCGATGCCATCAAGGAGGACGTGCGCTGGCTGGGCTTTGAATGGGCCGAGTTGCGCCACGCGTCGGACTATTTCGAGGTGTTCTACCTCAGCGCGCTCAAGCTAATCCGCGACGGCAAGGCCTTCGTCTGCGACCTCACCGCCGAGCAGGTGCGCGAATACCGCGGCACGCTGACCGAACCGGGCCGCAACTCGCCTTTCCGCGACCGCAGCGTCGAAGAGAACGTCGACCTGTTCAGCCGTATGCGCGCCGGTGAGTTCCCCGATGGGGCCCGCACCCTACGCGCCAAGATCGACATGGCCAGCGGCAACATCAACCTGCGCGACCCAGCCATCTACCGGATCAAGCACGTCGAGCACCAGAACACCGGAAACGCCTGGCCGATCTACCCGATGTACGACTACGCGCACTCCCTGAGCGATGCCCTGGAAGGCATTACCCATTCGCTTTGTACGCTGGAGTTCGAAGACCACCGGCCGCTGTACGACTGGTTCGTGGACAACGTGGACCTGGTGCGAAACCCGGAGCTCTACCAGTCAGTCCTCGACGCAGGCTTGGCCGCACCGGTCGCGAAACCGCGACAAATCGAATCCTCGCGCTTGAACATCAGCTACACCGTCATGAGCAAGCGAAAGCTGCTCACCTTGGTGGAAGACGGCCTGGTATCGGGCTGGGACGACCCGCGCATGCCAACCCTGCAGGGTCTGCGCCGCCGCGGTTGCCCGCCGGCGGCGCTGCGTCTGCTGGCCGAACGAGTCGGCATCAGCAAACAGAACTCCCTGATTGACTACTCGGTGCTGGAGGGCTGCATTCGCGAGATCATGGACGTCACCTGCGCGAGAAGATTCGCGGTCGTTGATCCGCTAAAACTGATCATCACGAATCTCGATGAGGGTCATGAGAGCGAGGTCGCGTTCCAAAATCATCCCAAGGATTCCGCGTTCGGCGAGCGGACCGTCCTTTTCTCGCCAGAAATATGGATTGATAGGGAAGACTTCGCGGAAGTACCAGCGCCAGGCTTTCACCGGCTGGCGCGAGATAAGGAAGTCCGACTGCGTGGGGTAGGACTGATCAAGTGCCACGACGTTGTGACGGCGGACGGCCTAGTCCAAGAGCTGCGCTGCACGCTAGACCCTGACTCGCGCCCCGGAATGCCCGGCGCAAGCCGCAAAGTGAAGGGAACAATACACTGGGTGAGTGCAAAACACGGGGTGCCGGCAGAGTTCCGACTCTACGATCGACTTTTCTCAGTTCGGGATCCGGACAACGACAAAGACGGCAAGACGTACCGCGAATTCCTCAATCCGCTGTCTGTACGCGTTGCCTCGGGCTTTGTTGAAACGTCAGCGGCCCCTGTTGGTCCAGAGACACAGCTACAGTTCGAACGACTGGGCTTCTTTGTTGGAGATCGCCGCGATCACACCGCCGGCAAGCCGGTGTTTAATCGCACTGTCACGCTCCGCGACACTTGGACAGACAGGCATGGTTGAAAAGGTCCGTCTGTCAATGAGGGCGGACATAAGCAGATAGAGGCCGCTGACCCCCGCTGGGGTCCGAGAGGCCTCTGCGGCTCGACCTAAAATTCGGCCGGACCAGAGAAGCCAGACTCCGCTACGCAAGTCCCCACGCGCTAACTGCCAGGCGCCGTCGCGCCCGAGAAAGTCGCTCGCCGAGGGGGTCGCGCGGCCTCCTAGCCCGCCGGGGGAACGGTCAATTTGGACAGGTAATGGCGCCGAGCTCACACACATTGCAGGCGCTGCTCGACTTCAATCTTTGCGCCGGCAATAGCGGGCCAGGGATTCTAGTGTTGAGTGAGCCTTCCCGCGGGGGTACTGGCGACCAGCATGTCGGATCCGGGCCGCAGACACCCGCTTCCGGAAGATAGCGGACTAGGCATCCGCAGCCTTCGCTAACGGGACTTGCTGGGCGAGGTGGCAGTCCTGAGGTCGTCGTATGGCCGCCTAGGACGATCTCTAACCTGCTCCGACGTCCTACATTCTGGTCGTCTGCCGTGTGTATGGATATAACCGAAGCACTCTCTGGCAAATAGTCGCAGCACTGCACATCACCCAAATCAGGACTATTGTGAATGGAAGATCTAAAAGGCTCGGAACTCGAGAAGGCCATCGGTCGGCTGGACGCCACGGCCGTGGCCGGGTTCGTGCAGCCAAGCGGAAGCCGTACGGCCAAAGAGGTGGTTGATACGCTGTGGAAGAGTGAGTCGTTGCTCGACAAGCATGGCACCAAGAAAGACTGGCCCGCGCAACGAAAGTCGTTCATAGCGAATGTAGCTCTGGCGCTCACCAGTCTCGATGCCGATGCGGCCGCGACGCTGCAGGCGCTCCCGGATCTGTTGAATACCGTCGACATCAACTTCGCAAAAATACTCGATCAGACGGGAAAGTCGGCGGGAGCGGCCCTGCCGCCGATCACACAGGTGGCTGCCGCCACGGCCTTTGCGTGCCAAATGCTGGAGATGCTTGAGAAAGGCGCACAACAGGACATGGACAAGGGTCCCGAGTTGCGGGTGAAAAGCAACTTTTCGATTGGAGGCCGCATTGTCAATCCGGACACGGAGCTTTTCGGTGTTCTCAAGGCCATGGGCGCAACGGTGCTGCTCCTCGCGTACCAGAATAGCTGGTTGAACAAGGCTGGCGAGGTCGTGCTGCCGAGCGCGCTCCACCGTCCGTCAATCGACGAGATAGAGGCTGTGCAATCGGTGCTGAGCTTTGCCGCAGCATGGGGCGGCTGGGAGCGGGCACAGGTCCGTGCCCGCTTTGACCATCGCCCGTTCGAATATGTGCCACCGCCGCTGCCGAAAAATACTCCGGCCGGGATCACGTCCATCCTGGATGTTGAGCCCAACCACGACGTGGAGTTGGTTGACTACATTGCTAACGATCGGTTACTCGCGCGCACCCATCAGCAGTACTTCGAGATGCTGGCGAGCGGGTACCGAGGTGCTGACCCCAGTTTAGACGAGCACACGCCGCTGGCGCCGGCGGCCTTTGTCTCATTCGAGGAAAAGCATGGGCTCTATACGCTATTTGAGTACTACTCGTACGACGTGCAGAATGATACGAAGCAATATGCCGGCCTAACGCTCATGGAGTGGCTGCGCGGCTACGCGATCCTGCGGCGACTCGCCGCAGAAATCGTGACTGCAGCCACCGACCACCCGTGCCCGCAGTTGGCAGAGGCTGAGATCGTTCAGTACTTGACCCGTGGTGGGCTGAGCGAGACCGCCGCTCACCGCTTCCTCAGCCACTGCTGCCTTACGAGCCGACGCAGCGACATCTACGACCATCCGTTCATTCGCGTGGGCGAGGACCGTTACTTGTTCGTCGCGCCGAGCCAACGGAATGGGATTCTTGGCCCAATCATTGTTTCGGCGCTCAACGGGGTTGGCGCAACGGTTCAACGCAAAGGAACCGAGTTCGAGAAGCGTCTTAGAAAAGAAATCCAGGGGCCCGGCCGCAAGGTCGCCCACTTCACGAAGAAGCGCGACAAGGAAGAATACGACTACGACGCGCTAATGGTCTGGGAGAACTTCTGTTTCTTGTTCGAGTGCAAGAATCACACCCTCTCAGGCGGGGTTATTCAGCTGGCCTATCATGCGCGGCAGGAAAGTGTCAGCCACGCCAGGCAAGTCCGCCGGTTGGTTGATGGGCTTCTGAAACATCCGGACATGCTCGATGATCAACTGCCGGAGGCCCGCGGGAAACTGCTTGTGCCTTGTGTCATCAACAACCTTCAGTACTCGGTACCGGACGGCGTCGACGGGGTTCTATTTGCCGATTCGTCGATGATCAAGCGGTTTCTCCACCTCCCGGTCATTGGCCAGGTCGGAATGCGCGCGGGACAAGAGCCGATTAGAACTCCTGGCGGTGAGATCATTCGACTATGGGCCGGCGATGCACCGACCCCTTTGGAGTTTCTGCGACATCTTCGATGTCCAGTGCAGTTCATTCTTACCCGGAACCACACCAAGTGTCAGCGTATCCTCAGCGGCATTTCTGAGTACGAAGCCGTGGCTGGGGGAGAATACGCGACCTCCGATGTCGAGATTGCATCGGGCCGCGCGGCGGCTATGGCGTACGACTCACTTGTTCCTCTCTGGAGCGAAGCGGACTGGGCGGGCCGACTCACGCGGATTCCTTAGGAGGGGCACGCGCGTGCCTCGCTTCTGTGGCGCGACTACCACGTGAAATGGCACTTCAGGTGCCGCTGCGGGCGCTGGTCGACTTTGAACTTTGCGCCGGGATGCGCTGACCAGCGATTCTGGTGTTGACTGAGCCGGCACGCTGGAGCAGCGGCGACTGGTACCGCCAAGGGCGCCGACTTCCGCTTCCGGCCAAGAGCGGACATGCTCTGGCCTTTGAGTCATCGCTAACTCTCGGGTGCTATCAGTAGCTCAAGACAATCTCGCTGCGGCCTGGCGCTGCCGAAGGCTGTCCGCCCAGGTCGCCAAAGCTTCGATCTCGGCTGTTAGAGCGTCTGGCCTAGGTAGCGGGCGATTCAACGCAGCGGCGGCGCTATGCAGTAGTTCGGAACAGCGACCAAAGCCGTCCCGCATTGCCTCGCAGTCTAGAACCGTGATCGCGGTCAACTTGACCAAGCCAGGCGTCGACACTTTGTTGGACAGTCGCCGGATAACATGACCGACAGCTTCTTCGACCGCAATCTCCCACGTATCCCGTAACGTTGTCGCGATGGATTTGACAGTCTTTCGCCACTCGTCTTGACTGCCTTGTTCGAAATGGTAGCGTTCACCCGCTAGCTGATTTCTCAGGCTTGTGGTGATATCGCTGACCCGACGCGCTTTGAATGGTGGCTCGCTGCGGCAAAAGCCCGCCTTATCAGTGCCCCGGCTGATGGAGCTAATTGCAACCATCGGCTTGGGCTGCGCATCGTCAGCCGCGCTATTCAACTCGAACAGGAACGCCAAGTCATGCGTGAAGACAATGACTTGGCGATGAGCAGCCTCAGCAACTAAGCGTTTAGCCACGGCCTCCCGGTGCATGTGGTCGAGCGAGGAAACGGGATCATCAAAGACGATGCCGGACTTGTTCTCGGTGGTGGCGAGTTCGGCCATGAACGCGGCCAACGCAACGCAGCGATGTTCGCCCTCACTCAAGACTTGCCCCACCGCGGCCGTGGGCTTCCGAGTAAGTGCGACCTTGAAGCGCGGAATGCCCTGAGCGCTGTTTTGCTGCCGAAGTTCCACAGCGAGGTCAGCAATCTCGAATCTCGCCACCTCGCTAGCAAACTGTGCGCGTAGCGCGTCCGTCACCAATGCCTGAGCGACCTCAGTGCTCTTTATGGTGACGCGGTTGGTAGCAGTGCTCCGCTGGGCCTCCTCGAGCTCTTCAATCTTCTTCTTGCGTCCAATCTCGGCCATAACATCGGCCTTGATGCCACCAAGCCATTGCCGATCCAAAAGCTCGGTCTTTTCGGCAATTAACACAGCATGAGCTGGGGAGCCCGCCTCTGCTGCAAGGGCATTCGCCCGCGTCTCAACGCCCGCTGCTCGATCGACTAGTGCCTGACGCGCATAATGCGTAATGGGCACGTCAAAGGCGGCGCTTGGATTTGCGTGGCGTCGCCTGATTTGGCGATGACGCCACAAGGCGCGCATGGCCGCACCCCTGATCTCGAGCGCCAAGTCCTCCTGACGCAGTTCGTCGCGGACGGTCACCACAATGCTCTCAAGCTCGGCCAGCCGAACAGCTTCGCCCTTGAACGTCGCCTGTGCCCGGTCATAAGCGATGCGGGCAGCCTCGGCGCGTTTCTGGCTGTCGTTGCGCACAAAGACCTCGAAGCGATTGAGACGATCAGCGGCTACCGGCGTCAGTTCCTGCTGGCAAAGCAGGCAAACGCTGCCGGGCTCTGTCACGGGGAATTGCAGCTCGGGATAGGCCTCCACCTCAGAGAATGCTCGGGCGCTGACCCATAGCGCCTGCCAAACCTCCGAACCAATCTGCGGCAACGGTTCGTCGCGGAAAATCGCGCTGGACGCAGCTTCTGCGGCCCGAAAAGCGGCGTCGCAATCAACAGCAAGACGGCGCAGGCTATTGGCGTTATCTTCGCTGATCGAGGCAAACAGCCGATCCAGGCGTGCAATCTGCCCCTCAATCTTGGTTTTCAATGCAATAAGCTGGCGCGCCACGCGAGCTGGATCACCAGCCAAGTCTGCTGATAGCTGCGCCAGTCGGTCTTGCTCTGCCTGTGTGAGCGTGGCCAACGCCTCGACGGTCGCCGGCGCAGTATTGGCGGCGAGCCGAGCCATGAACTTGCCCACCGCTGTGTCTAGGCTGCATACCGGCGTCCTGATTGCTTCGGGCGTTTGCGCCTTTATCTGCGCAATCTCGACTGCCAGCTTGTCCTTAACCGACTTGCAGAGCTGCGCCAGATCGCCCAACAGTCTGAGCGGGAACGGCGTGTAAGCCACGTCATTCATTTCATCAACGTGGACGTTCGCGGTGCGGGAATCAAACACGCTGATGCCTGAAAGAGCAGCATCAGCTGCCTGCCCCAGCTGCCAAGCGCACGTGCGGTTCTGGCCGCTAATGGCGTACTCAATCGTGGCGCACGGCGTGCCTGGTTCAGCGTCATAGATGCCGGGGATGATTTCCTCGGCTCGGCCAAGCGTACGGGCGCGACACACCTTCTTCAGAATCCGCGCGTAGCCGGATTTTCCCGAACCGTTGTCGCCATAGATGATCGTCAATCCAACACGGTGCAGCGTCAGCCGTTGGTCGGGCGCCAGAGCATTGATATGCCGGACGCCATGCACCTGCCGCAGATACACCTCCCCCTGATCTCGGCTCGGGCCTCGAAGGTGGCCCGGTTCCAGCGGGGCCGCCGGATTGTCGCCCTTGCAGATGGAAGCCAGTTCGTCAGTTTCGGCTGGCCCTAGAACCTGTTGCGTAGCCAGTCGGCGCAGTGCGTCGCGCTGCCAGGCCGGACTATCAGAAGACCACTGAAGGATGTTTGCGAGCGTTTCTGCTTCGGTCGTCATAGCTTTCTGTACCTAGCACTTAGTGTCGATGTCGATTCTATCTGCCGGCAACGATGGTAACTGCGATCAGCGCACGAGAATGTCCGCTTCGGGTCGGAAGCGGATGTGGCCTGAAACAAGACCTGGCCCCGGTCAGCACCAGCAACTGATCCGACTGTGGTCAACGTCAAACGGATTCGTTGCTCAACCGGGCCGAAATACACAGCCGCTGAAGGGCGGCACGAAGTTACAGCCGTCGCGTGTGCCCGATGACCACTTCGAGTCGGGAGGCGACTCTGCGCTCGGACCTCCAACGGAGCGATGGCTGCCTCAATCTCGCCGGAAAATCTCTCATGGACAATATCCTACGTCCAATCACGGAATTGGCGGCGGATTCTCGTAAATTACGAGACTCGCATTTACGTTCCGTAGTTCGGGCGCTGTCCGGACCATTCGCGACCTAAGACAGCCGCGGCGCCTTGAATTGGTGCACGACGCGGCAACCAGTCCGGTTATGGCCGAAGGCGACCGTAGCCAGATACATGAGCTAGGCCGCGGTCACCTTCAGCGGCCTGGTCCACCTCGACCAGCACCCACAATCAAGTCAGACGCTGCATACGCGCAGCGTGCCGGCCGTCCATGGCGGGCAGCGGATAGCCAGGGGGCGCGTCAACGCCCTAGCATCTAGCCGGGTGGCGCTCCGGGGGCAGGGGAGAATAGTGTTTCGCAGCTGTGCAGCAATGTCGGTACGAACTCCTCCAGCGGCACTGCCCGAGAGAAAAGATAGCCTTGGCCAAACTCCACGCCAATAGCCCGCAGTGCGGCAAGCTGCTCAACCGTATCAATGCCCTCTGCGATGACCTCTCTCCCAAAAGACCTTGTCAGAGCGGCTATGCCCTCGACGATTGCTCTATCACGGTGGTCATCGATCATGCCTGCCACGAAGCCGCGATCGATTTTGACGTTGTCGATCGGCAACTGTCGAAGCCAGGACAGTGACGAGTAGGCTGTGCCAAAGTCATCCAAGCTAACCTTGATCCCAGAGTTACGAATACTGGACAGCACGTCTGCAGCCCGGCCCAGATCGAGTATCAAGGCGGACTCGGTAATCTCAAGCGTCAGGGACTCTGGTGTGACATTCGCGCGAGTCAACTCGTCAGCCAAGAGTTCAACGGTGCCTGGGACCACGATCTCTGGAGCCGACATGTTGATTGCTATCTGCAAGTCGGTGAGCCCCGACTGCTGGCGAAGCTTCGAGATACTTTGGCATGCCTCCCGAACGACAAACCGGCTTAGGTCAAGGATAAGACCAGAAGAAAGCGCGACTGGAAGAAATGCATCAGGAAAAATCACTCCTCGCTCCGGATGCTGCCAACGAAGAAGGGCTTCTACCGCCACGCAAGTTCCGCACTCGAGCTTAAATACAGGCTGAAAGAAAAGCCTAAACTCCGCAGCTTCCAATCCATCTCGCATTTCCTGTTCGAGCTCAAGCTGTGCGGCCAGGCGTAATCGCATCGCGGAATCAAACTGAACCAAGCAATTTCCGCCGGACATGTGCGCAGCGCCGGATGCCAGCTGCGCCTCGCTGATCAACGCGTTGACGTCATCTGGCGCCAGTAGCTCTCGTTGGCTGTAGCCCGAACTCCATGTCAGAGGAACGCGCTGCCTGCCAACCTGTACTGTAAGTTTCAGTGCAGCCGACAAGGTGTGGAGCGCATGAGTAAGCGTGACAGCATCGCTATTCTGAGTGAGAAGCGCGAATTCATTTGGGGCCGTCCTGGTTACGCGCCAATCACCGGGTGCCACGCGCAGCAAATGTTGTGCAATCTGCTGCGCCACGGTGGCCATGGTCCTATTGTCTAAAGCGCCTAACAGGTAACTGCATTGATCGACAGACGTAACAATTAAGGTGACGCCGGAAGTGTTCTCTGACGCGGCGGCATGCAACGCGCCATCAAGGTAAGCCCGGTTGGGAAGCTGCGTCTGCTCATCATGAGTACAGCGCCAAAGTAGTTCCCGCTGGGTCTTGCTTGCTTGATGCCTTTCATGAGCCAGCGCAATCTGATTGGCGACGCCAGAGGCGAAGTGTTGCTCCTCCGCCGTCCACAGTCGCGTCGTGCCCCTGTGCTCATGGCACAACACGCCCAGGTAACGACCAAACGCACGAACGGGGACGTCGAGCAGCGAGAGAATTCCAAGAGGCTCGAGGTAGTCCTGTGACAGTTCGCTTGTACGTGCGTCCGTGCGCGTATCCGTCACCGTAATCAGAAGTTCGCTAGAGATGGCAGAAAAATAGTGGGGATAGTCCTTCGCAAGAAAGACATCAGGTACAACTGGTCCACCCACCTCTCGGTCCCACTGGTGGGCGCACTGGATGCCGCGAGGAGCATCGGTGAACAGCCACAGACCAACACGGTCGACGTCCAGGGTGGTCGCCAGCACGGCCAACATGCGCATCAGGCTGTCGTCCAGATCTTCAAAGGGCGCATTCAACAACAACAAGAACGCCTCTCGATACCGCTCGCAGCGTAGGACAACGTTGTCGCGATCACTCTCGCCTTGCTCGGGCGAGACGGGACTGCCAGTCATATGCACTGGACTCTCCTAGAGCGGGTCACGCCCGACATTACCTCAGATCATCGCGCCTGAAACATACGCCCAATTGTGTCCAGGGAGCCCTCAAGCAAGGGCGCATAAGGAGCGTCTTATGAGCTAGCAATCGTGTTTGGAAGCGGAAAGCAGCCGACTATGTTTTAAAGGCATCGTTCCAATGCGTTTGCACTATTTGACTTAGAGATGGCGCTTCTCAGTAGTCAGCGTGCGCTCGTTTCTGTCGCGCCCACTAGGGGAGTACTTCCATGAGCATCAACCACTCAAGATTCCAAAACGGTCTTGGATGCATCGCGCTGTCGATGTCATTCCTCGTACTTGCGGGATGCACAAATCAAGCGGCAGAGCCCAGCGTGGCGTCGGCCGCTCCTGTGGTCGCGGCTGCGGCCCCCGCTCCGGCATCGGGGCTTGGATCGGATCCAGCCTACCCGGAGATTGATATCCCGCCGGTCTGGTCGCCCGAGGGGCATCTGATCCAACCCAAGGATTTCCGGGAGATGGTCTTCATCGGAGCTCCTTTGACACCGCATGGCCTGAATGATGGAAAATCGAACTTCCCGGAATTCCACAATGTCTACGTCCAGCCGGCGGCGTTCAAGGCATACCGGGAAACCGGAAAGTGGCCGGAAGGCACGATGATGATCAAGGAACTGCAACTGGTTGACGATCCCAAAGGCGATTTCCCCGATGGCTCGCGCGTTTTGCCTTCTGGTCGCGGCTACTTCCCAGGTGCGGTCAATGGTCTGGATGTCTCCGTGAAAGACAGCAAGCGCTTCGCGGATACAAACAATTGGGGCTACTTCAACTTCAATCACGCACCCCCCCCGTATCTTGCGGAAGCAGCCGTCAAGCCGGTTGGTGAGTGCGCTGGTTGCCACATCGCCAACGCCGACGAAGACATGGTCTACGTCAAACTCTACGAATCGATCCTCGCCCCGCTACCTCTGCCTGTCGCTGCGAACTGACATGCATCGTCCATGCGAAGAGGGCTGTTATGGACTGCCCTCTTCGCGGGATGGGGAGCGCGCGGGAACGAAGTGGGGGCGAGTCGCATGAGCAGAATCGGTTCGCGGATGGCAGCGGGGAGCATTGTCGCGATCGCCGCACTGCTTTGCGCAGGGGGATGCAAACAGAGTGACCCCGTACAGGCGGAACTGGACCCGTACTCGTCTTTCGTCAGCAAAACGGGAGACATCGGGTTTCCGGCCAATTTCCCAAGCGGGTTTGTGTTCATTGGGTCCTGGGCGGTCACGGGTGATGGCGGAGTGGCAGACATCCACTCCGTCTATGCACGCCCCATTGACGTGGTTAACTTCAACGAGACCGGCAGATTCCTTGATGGCGCCGTGCTGGTCAAGGAAGTCACGTTGGCCGTTGGCTCCAAACATACAACCGGTAACGCGTTCTGGGCCAATGAGACCAAAACGTGGTTTCTGATGGTCAAGGATGCAAACGAACGCTTTCCATCGAATCCGCTGTGGGGTGATGGTTGGGGTTGGGCAGAGTTTGATCCAGCCACCAAGAAGCAGATATCGAGCAATTACCAGACGGATTGCAAAGGTTGCCACGTTCCGGCGATGCAGTCGGATTGGGTATATAGCTACGCTTACCCGGCGCTCGGCCCCAACGCCCAGGCAACGGCTCCAAAGGACATCATCGTCGGCGAGCCTGAAGCCGGTGCCGCCAGGCACGGCGGCGCCGGAGCCCAGGAGGCGGGCGGCGACGTCGTCGGCGTAGCGCAGGATACGGACAGCGACGTGGCAGCCGGCAAGGTCACGTTCGAGATTTATTGTTCCTCTTGCCACTCAATGACCCCAGGTGAAAGCGGGATAGGCCCTTCCCTGGCAGGCGTGGCGGGCCGAAAGGCCGGGACATCAGCCGGATACGCATACTCCCCTGCGATGTCGAGCTCCGAAGTGATTTGGACCGCAGAGAACCTCGCCAGTCATATCGAGAAGCCCAAGGAACTTATTCCTGGAAATCGAATGGGCGGCCTTTTCCCGCGGGGAGTTCAAGACGCGAAGAAGCGAGGGGAGATTGTCGCGTATTTGCTGGAAGCGAGGTAACTGCGCACTCCGCGCAGCGCATCTTTCCTGCACCCGCAAACTTCGGCACTGCGAAGGAAAGGGGCAGTAGGCGCCACCTTCATTCATTGGGACGAGAGATCGTGAAGACTCCAGACTTGGGCCCAGCGCCCCATGCGTTCGATCTCGAGAGTGAGACCATCAATAATCCGAACTATCGTTCGGTGAGATGGAGTGGCAGCTATCTGCAGTTGACCCTGATGTCCATTCCACCGGGAAGCGACATTGGCCTCGAGATGCACGCCGATACCGATCAGTTCCTCCGGCTCGACGGTGGACGGGGTCGGATCCAGATGGGGCCGCAGAAGGATGAACTCACCTTCGACCAAGAGGTGTCCGATGGATGGTGCGTGCTGGTGCCCGCCGGGACCTGGCACAACATCTCCAATATCGGCCAAGCGTCTATGCAGCTCTACACCATCTACGCACCGGCGCATCACAAGCCCGGGACAACGCACGCTACGGCGGACGCTGCTGGCGAAGACACGGGTCACTGACCAACCGCCTGGTCGATGCAACGGGCAGTCACTACGTGGCAAACGGGCAGCTAGTTCAGATTCCCTGCAAGACGCGCGGCTTGGGCAGCAGCTCCGCGTCCACTAGTCCTCACACGCTAAGGACAGCGCAGCGGCACATAATTGCGCGACCTCATTTCAGCGCTGCCCCTCATAGGCCATCCGCGCCGCCGCAATTTCCAAGTGCCTGACAAGCCACGCCTTGGCGCACTCATCTCGCTACGCCCTGATCTGATTCGGATCTGAAGCAAACCGTTACCCGGTTCCGCCGCGTCCAGGAGGCAATGCCCCCTCCTTCCTCTTAGCAATTGGCTGCGCAATCCGCCGACCTGGTGGTCGGCCTCCCGAGGGCAGGGGGTCTGGCCAGCGCCCGTCCTCCGACGGGTCCAGTCATCGTTCGAATCTATATGCGGCGTGCATATAGTGTCTGGAGTGGATCAGGAGTCCATAGCTGATAGGCATTGCCAATACCAATCGCATCGGACGGGCTGGTCTCCGCGGGGTCACCCAACTCACTGTTTATATGCACAAAAGACAGGACGCATACGCTTAGCCCCTGTTCCCGGATGCCCTAAAAGCATCACTATTCCCTTGCAGTCTATGCGCGGTGGACATATATATGGTCTCCATGACTCAACTCCAAGATCGCAATGTCTTTGGGGCGTTCGCGCTGATGATCAGCGACGACGTCATTCGCGCCAGTTCTTCGCGTGCGCCCGAGGCAGGCCCCACCGCCTCGGCGCTGGCACTGCTAGCGCACAAGCCAGGCCTGTCAGTAGGCATGCTGGCCGCGGGCGTGGGTCTCTCCCATGCAGGAACGGTTCGACTTGTTGACCGTCTGGTCACGGAAGGCTTGATCGAGCGCCGGGAGCATCCCACTGACGGACGTACACGCGCACTCTATCTGACGGGTGCTGGCAAGGCGGTCAGCGACGACGTCTTGAACTCAAGGGACCAAATCATCGCCGAGGGACTGGCCGTTCTGACCCACGAGGAGATGAAGATCCTGGGCCAGCTCTCTGCACGTGTCCTCCGCGCTCGTCTTGAGAGTCTTGAACACTCTTACCGGATATGTCGCCTCTGCTGCCATGAGGGGTGTACGGACTGTCCCGTCGACGCAGAGTTGCTCGATCGAGGTATTACTGCCGGTCGAGAGGTGTGAAATTGCAGTCGCGCACGTGCCCCATTGAGAAATAGGTCCAGCTAGGGAAGTACGGTAGACGCAAACTACATCCGTAACCCACTTGGCGTAAAACGGCCGTGTTAATGGACGCAGCCGGTAGGCGCTTGTTTCAGTCTGGCGCGGGTACCGCAGTCTCAGTGCCGCTTGAAAGCTCCGTCTGAACGTCAGAACCCCGGACTAGGGTCAGATCAACCGGGCATCGATCAGCGATCGCGAGAATCCGAGCACGCTGATCATCGTTCAGCGGGCCATCGAGGGTGATGGTGCGGGTAAATCGGTCGGGCGGCATCATGCCCGGCACCCTCTCGTGCTGCACAGTCGTGCTCGCCCGTTCGAGCGGAAAGCCCTTGCGAATTGCGTAGACACGCATGGTCATGACCGTACACGCCGCCAAGCCGGCAGACACAAGCTCGTAGGGAGATAGTCCGGTTCCTAGACCGCCGACCGACGCTGGCTCGTCGGCGAAGAACGTATGCTCGCCGCTACGGATCTCGAGCTGGAATTTTCCCGCAAGGGTTTCGGTGGCGACAACTCCCTTCGCAACCTCGACCTGCGGAAGATCAGTCTTGAGAAGTGGAAGGAAGCGGCTCGCCCAGGCGGCCACCATAGCCGAGGCGTAGTTCGCGTCGGCAGCACTCGTAAGCAGGTGATCCGCTGTGTCGAGCGAGAAGAAGCTCTTGGGATGTTTGGATGCGACGAAGATGCGCGACGCGTGGTCGATGCCGACCACCTGATCCAGCGGAGAATGCATGACCAGCACAGGACGCCGGAGCGATGCGATGGATTTCTCGATGTCAAACGCCTCAACCGCCTGTAGGAAGCTGCGGCGAACCACGAAGGTTCGGCCAGCAATCTCTGCTGATGCTTCGCCCTCGCTGGCGATGGTATCCAGGTCAATCGGCCGGAAAAAACGGAGGATATGCTCTAGGTCGGCGGGAGCGCCGATCGTCGCCACCGCCGCCACGCCAGGCAGCTCGGCCGCGGCCACGATCGAAGCGGTTCCACCCAGGCTGTGCCCAACAAGCAAGGAGGGCGGCATCCCCGCCTCCGTCATCGCCATTGCGGCTAAACGAATGTCCTCGACGTCCGACGCGAAGCTGACGGGCTCTACCGACCCGGCTCCAATGCCGGCGAAATCAAATCGCAGGACACCGATACCAGCACGAGACAATGCGCGGGAGATGTAAACGGCAGCGCGGCTGTCCTTTCCGCACGTAAAGCAGTGCGCGAAGATTGCCCAGCCACGCGGCGTTCCCTCCGGCGGTTCAAGATGCCCGGAAAGCTGGGAGCCGCCCACGCCAACAAACGCAAACTTAGTCTCCGCCATACCAACGAACCTCCTGCAGACGGCTGGCGGTTGCGCTCCCAAGGCACCCGAAGAGCCTCATCGGGGCGCTCGCCAAACCTGTGATAGTCAACTCAAGGTATCAGCAGCTGGCGACCTGGGGCGAACAAAAGTGAATCAGATCGCGAAGTGCTTCAATGCTATCGCCGCGATACGTTGCACGTATTGGATAAATCCAAGGCGCGCTGCGATAGTCGTTGTACTGACTAGGAACACAAACGACAGTTTGGCTGCCCCACTGGATGCGTAACGGAGGCTATCGTGAAGTTTGAAAAGTCAAAGACAGCGTTGGACCGTCTCACCCCGGAGCAGCATTGGGTCACCCAAAACGCGGGTACCGAAAGGCCATTCACGGGCGAACACAACGACAACAAGAAGCCTGGCATCTACGTCGACGTCGTGTCTGGAGAGCCGCTCTTCGCATCGACGGACAAGTTCGATTCTGGCACCGGCTGGCCGAGCTTTACCAAGCCGATCGTTCAGGCCAACGTGAACGAGGTTCAGGACGGCGCCCATGGGATGAGGCGGACGGAAGTCAGGTCGGTACATGCCGACAGTCATCTTGGCCATGTGTTCCCGGATGGTCCGTCCGACCGCGGCGGCCTTCGGTACTGCATAAACTCTGCGTCTCTTCGGTTCATCCCGCGTGACGAGATGGAAGGCGAGGGATACGGCGAGTATCTCGATCAGATCAAGGAGGCTTAACATGCATCAGCGCGCAGTTCTGGCGGGTGGATGCTTCTGGGGCATGCAAGATCTCATTCGCAAGCAGCCGGGCATCGTTTCGACGCGTGTCGGTTACACAGGTGGCGATGTTCCCAATGCCACGTACCGAAATCACGGCACGCACGCCGAGGGAATCGAGATCATCTTCGACCCGGCGGTGACCAGTTACCGGAATATCCTGGAGTACTTCTTCCAGATCCATGATCCGACAACCAAGAACCGCCAGGGCAATGATCGTGGGCTTTCCTATCGGTCGGCCATCTACTATGTCGACGAGGAGCAGAAACGCGTTGTCGAGGACACAATCGCCGATGTAGATGCCTCCGGACTATGGGATGGCAAGGTGGTCACCGAAGTCGAGCCGGTGAGCGAATTCTGGGAGGCCGAACCGGAGCACCAGAACTATTTGGAGAATCGGCCGGGCGGCTATACGTGCCACTTTCCCCGTTCCAACTGGGTTCTTCCCAAGCGCTAAAACGGGGACCTTGTGCGGTCATCGGCCGGGGCTGAGGCAGAACCGTCTTCGCGGGTCGCGACCTGAGCCCCCGTCCTCCTCGCAGTCATCGATAACCGCGCCATTCTTCGGCGCGGTTATCGAACCCAGTGCTGATAGGGTTGAGTTCTCCAGTCCCCAGCCATCGCATCACCAGGATCGCAGAACCATGTCAGATCTCTCGTCCTTTCCGGTCACGAAGCGCTGGCCGGCATCTCATCCCGAGCGCATCCAACTCTATGCATCTCCCACGCCCAATGGCGTCAAGGTCTCGATCATGCTGGAGGAGACCGGCTTGCCGTACGAGCCCCACTTGGTCGATATCTCCAAAAACGAGTCAAAAGATCCGGCGTTCGTGTCCTTGAATCCGAACGGCCGGATACCGGCAATCATCGACCCTGCAGGGCCAAGCGGGAGCCCGATTGCGGTTTGGGAATCCGGTGCCATCCTCATCTACCTGGCCGAGAAGACCGGCCAGCTCATCCCAAATGCACCCGCCAAACGCTACGAAACTCTGACGTGGGTGTTCTTCCAGATGTCGGCCATCGGGCCGATGTTCGGCCAGCTAGGCTTCTTCCTGCGCTGGGGCGGGAAGGACTATGAAGATAAACGCCCACAACAGCGCTATATCGACGAATCCAAGCGACTCCTAGGGGTGCTTGATCGGCAGCTGGAAGGGCGCGAGTGGATCGTCGATGACTATTCGATCGCGGACATCGCGACGCTCGGCTGGGTAAACGCGCTGATCGAAACCTACGGTGCCGGCGACATCGTCGGGCTAAGCGAATACTCGAATATCCAAGCCTGGCTCGGTCGTGGGCTAGCTCGACCAGCTGTACAGCGGGGTCTGAAGATCCCTGCGAGGCCGGCATGAGCATCGTTGCCGCCTGCTATTACAACGAAGGTAAGCGAATCAGGGACGTCGCGCTCGACGAGCACGTCCAATGGGATAAGAGTCGATCGGACTTCTGTTGGATCGCGCTACACGACCCCACTGCCGAGGAGCTTCACGCGATACAAACGACCTATCAGCTCCATCCGGTGGCCATCGATAATGCGATGCACCCGCTGTGCCCGCCCAAGCTCGAGGTCTACAACGATGAGCTGTACGTCGTCGCCCAGACTGCCGAGCTGGTAGGCGACACGATTCGCTACGGGAAGATGGCAATCTTCACCGGTCACAATCATCTCATCACCGTACGGCACGGCCACGCCGGAGAGCTAGGTACCCTTCGAAAGCAACTCGAGGCTTCGCCGGCGCTGTTGGGAAAGGGCGTCGACTACGTGTTGCACGCGATCCTGCACCGGATTGTCGACCAGTATCTGCCCATCTTTGAAATGATCGAAGATGACGTCCTGGCAATGGAAAGGCGGTCACTTGGCGACTTTCTCGGACGAGAAGACGTCGCCCGCATCTTTGCACTGAGATGCGAGCTCACCCACTTCCAGCGTACGCTCGGAGCGATGGCCGAGTTGGTCAGAAAGCTGGTTCGCGGGCACTTTCCCTGCATCAGCGCCGATGTGAGGCCGTACTTCAACGATGTCGCGGACCACGTTGATCGCGTGCAGACCATGGTTAACGGACTACTTCAGGTCCTGTCATCTGTCTTTGAGTTCAGCAGTCTTCTGGAAGCGCAAAGGATGGGTAGGATCACCCGCCAGCTCGCGGCTTGGACGGCTGTACTGGCAGTTCCGGCGGTAATCGCTGGAATATATGGCATGAACTTCACGCACATGCCCGGCCTGAATGCGACCTACGGATTCTTCGTCGTGATTGGGCTCATGGCGACGTCCTGCCTCATCCTCTTCTTGCGCTTCAAGAAGGCAAAGTGGCTTTGAATTCTGTACCCAAACATCTCCGCCGTCCTCCGGCAGTCCACAGCACGCCCCGTGCGGGCGCACGCTCCATTCAACGCGAGATGAAGGCGCCTCAATGAACACCCAAGTGACCGATGTCATAAGCGCAGTGCAGTCGTACGTCGCCAAGGGATACGACCGCGAGTATCGTGTCAAGGATGGCCATCTCGTCGATCTCGAATTCGGATCGAAACTGGATGCTTGCTCTATGCGTGTGGACGCTGCGCTGCGCCTGGAGAGTGGCGACGATGCGGAGGATGCTTCAAACATCTACGCGATCACGGACCCAAAGACGGGGCACCGGGGACTCCTTATCGACGCATTCGATGTGTTCGACGAGATTTGCCATGCGGACTTTTCCGAGCAGCTTTTGGCACATCGAGAAACGGTGCCGACAGGGGACCGGGATGTGCCGAGCAAGCACGGTCTGCGCAAGGTCTACAAGCGCGAGTTTGAACAAGAACCCGAGCGTTATGTCCTTCGGGAAGGGTTCCCCGACTTTCCCGCATGTCCCTTCGGCGGTGCCTTCAGCATCCTCGGATTTGATACCGCAGAGCAAACCTATGTTTGGCTGGTCACAAGCATCATCCGAGACCCCAGGCTGATCCGAGCTCCTTATCAAGGAGAGGACTTTGTCAGCGATGAATAGCCGCGTGGGCGGGATGACAAAGCTCAATTACACGGCGGTCCCCGGCGGATCCTGACGGGCAGACGGCTCCAATAGCGATACAAGGCGAGGTGATTGTGAACTGGAACAAAGACCACATCAGAGAGACGATGCTGTCGTTGGAAACGGCGGCCTTGAAGAGCGCTCGCGACACGTATCTAGGCTACGTATCGACTGCTCGGCTTGATCGAAGCGAGCCGATCGAGAATGACGAGCACGCTCAGGCGGAAATCGCGAGCGACCTCGCCGAAGGGCTTGATGACAAGCTCCATGACTATGCGGATAAAATTGAAAAGCTCGAAACAATCGATTTCGGGCCGAAGTCTACCGTCGTTGAGGGTGCCGTCGTTAAGTTGTCCGGCCGGTACTTTGTGGTTGCTGTGTCAACGAGCCAGTTCAACTGTCATGGGCAGGAGCTTATGGGCATCTCCACAATGGCGCCGATCTTCCAGGCCATTGAAGGCGCACGCGCGGGAGAGACCGTGCAGTTCAACGGCCGGAACATCACCGTAGAAAGTGTCGAGTAGATCTACTCCCGTTCTTCTGGCTGGCGCCTGCTCAAAGCGAGGCGAGCCCTCCCGCGAGACAGCCAGTTCAGGCCGGGGTTACACCCCGGCCTGACGGAATACAACGCGCTCGTCATTCTCGAGTAAGACGTGAGGCCTGGTACTCAGCGGCGCTGATGAACTGACCGAATGACTCGCACCAGATAACGACCGTGGTGTAGTCACGAACATCGGTGTCGGTCGGCACATCCACTAGGAAGCCGTTAAACGTCCTCACGTCTCCCACGCGGCGCGATACGTCTTTGACGCGGAGAAAGGCCGCCTCCGTGTCGACAAAGCGTGGGGCGAGATAGAGCTTGTAGTCGGGGCCTGGGGCTAGGCGCCCAAAGTGCGCAATGTGACTGCGCGATACACGCACCTCGCCTTCGCCCCAGTGGAGTCGATTGCTGCCTTTGAGGTCGCGCACGAAGCGCCCTGCGTAGAGCGTTTCCGCGGCGACCCGATCAAGTACCTCTTCATCCGGTGCTTCCGGAGCTGTCAGGATAGGCAGGGCATAGATGCCGCCGCCAAAACCTAGCGCGAGCACCGCTAGGTGGGTAGTGGTCAGGGTGAGCCATCGCCGCATTGACTATCCCTGCTCCAATGCCTTCACGAGTCGACCCACATCCAGGCGGAAGTCCGAGAGAATAATCCGACCACCCGCGTCGATGACCGTGAACCATGGCGTTCCTCGGGTTCGGTAGTCCTGCATGAACGTCGGATGCGTCGATCCCGCCGGGGGCTCGTCGTGACCAAATGCGACAGGAAGCGCGTACTCGACCTGGTTCGGTCGCAATCTCTCGAAGGTGTTCTCGTGCGCTCCTTCAAATACGGTTTGGATCACAGCAAATCCGACGCCCTGGTCGCTCAAGACGGCATGCAGCGCTTGGAGTGTCGGGAACCCATGGGAATGGCAGCCACCGCACCAGTCTTGGAATGCGAACAGGATCTTCGGTCCTGCACCCAGATCCGACAGTTTGAGAGGTGCGATTCTCTCTCCGTCGGCGCCAATCCATCGCTGCACTCGAAGCTCAGGTGCTTGTCGTTCGGACACGTTCATTAGATTCTCCACCCTTGATGTAGACCCCTGGCAAGTATCCGAGCGAGCAGCCCTTGCCGATCGCTCGAAGGCCCCTGCGGTTTGTCTCACGTACGCTTGATCCGCCAAGTCGGCACTCAAGCCGAGGCGTTCTCGGGATTCGTAAGAACCGCGCCTGAGACTATGAAGGTAAGCGCGAAACATTTGAAATAGCTTCGCGACATAGGCTCCATGCCTGATTGCCGCAAGGCGACGGCGCAGTTTGGTCAGCGGCGCGCCATCGAGAAATTCAGCTTTGCACGGCGCTGCATTGACCGAGCTTCCACGGCGGGGCGGAACATCAGGGGCTGTGCGGCATGAGCGACATTCCCCCGTTCCATACCGCCAAAGGAAAGGGACGCTGTCGGCTGTTAAGACGCTGACTGGGGATAGGCCACAAATCCCTGCCTGGGCTATCGAATACATAGCCCGTCGCTATTGGGCAATGGTGTCGATCGGATGCTACGGTTTCCAGGCGATGCGCGTGGCTCGCTGCGTCGGGGGAAGGTAGCTACTGATATTTGGCATCCGCTATTCTGGCCTTCACCCGGTTGCCCGTCCGGCAGCGACCTGTGCGAAGGGAATGCGCAGTGGTTCGTGATGAAACCGGTTCCTTTCTGTCGTGACACGTAAGGAGGTTCGCCATGGTCACCAGAGGATTCACTGGCCGCGGTTCGGGCAGCAATCAAGCGGATCGGGTTCCGCCTGGGCAGCATCTCGAGCAAGGCTTTCCGGTCCTGTCAGCCGGACCCACGCCGCTCGTTGATACTGCCGATTGGAAATTCACCGTCAAGATCGGCCCGAAGCCCGCCAAGGTGTGGAACTGGAGCCAGTTCAACGCCCTGCCGAAGACCAAGGTGACTCGGGATATTCACTGTGTCACGTCTTGGTCCAAACTCGATACCGAGTGGGAAGGCGTGCTGATCGAGGACATTCTTGCGGACGCCGGCCTTGGCCGGCCCACGGACTTCGTACTGGCGCACTGCTACGACGGGTACTCGACAAATGTTCCGTTGGTGGATCTGCTTTCGGGAAAGGCGATGGTTGCGCTCAGCTACGCCGGGAAGCCACTGCCACGCGACCATGGGGGGCCTGCGCGGCTTCTGGTGCCGCACCTTTACTTCTGGAAGTCAGCAAAGTGGGTGAATGCTCTGCAGTTCACAACGCGTGACGAGGCCGGTTTTTGGGAACTGCGCGGCTATCACATCTACGGCGATCCGTGGCGCGAGCAACGGTACAAAAATGACTGACAACGGCGATCAGCAGATACCGTGGCAGTCGTGCGTGATCGTCGGGATCGTGCAGCGAACGCCGACCATCAAGAGCTTGTTCCTTCGGCTGAGCAGATCATTTGTGCACATCGCAGGGCAGCACGTCGACGTCAAGCTGACCGCGCCCGATGGCTACAGCGCAATGCGTAGCTACTCGATCGCGTCATCTGCAAACGCAAGCTCGATCATAGAGATCGCTATTGAGCTTTTGCCCGATGGTGAGGTGTCGTCCTTTTTCCACGACGTCGCAGCCGTCGGGGACGAAATAGAACTTCGTGGTCCGCTGGGAGGCCATTTCCTTTGGCCAAAGCCTGCCGCAGACGCCGTGCTGCTGATCGGGGCAGGATCTGGCCTCGTGCCGTTGATGGCGATGATTCGTCAGCGCCACTCACTTGCCCAAACGTTGCCGACCGCGTTGCTCCTCTCTGCGCGAACCGCAAGGGACGTTCTCTTCTCGGAAGAACTTCATTCGATCGAGTCCAGCGATCCGGCATTCCTTATGGCTTTGGCAATTACGCGGGAGCGACCGGCCCGAGGCTTGGACTATGGGCGACGGATCGACGGCGCCATGGTCCAGGAGATCCTGACTCGGCTTGACCGAATGCCTACACACGTATTCGTCTGTGGATCCAACGGCTTCGTCAATATCGCGACGGATGCGGTTCTGCTTGCAGGCGTGGATGCCTCCAGTGTCCGAACCGAGCGTTACGGCGGCTAGTGGGAAATGGCCAAATTCAGTGCCTCTAGGTCTGTATGTTCAGCCCAGGATTCAGTCTGCAATGTTCTTGCCGATGACAAAGGCAGCTTGCCGGTTCCGTTCTAGAAAGGCCCAAACAGATTCTCCGGTGCGGGCAAACAGGGTGCAGCTAAACAATCCCTGGCCCCGTTGCACGCGCGTTAGCGCTTCGTAGGTATTCAGTGGCACCTGATACATCCATACCCCTCCGCAAGTTCAAGAAGGTAGGAGACCCACATGACTCGTTTTGCCGGACCCGTTTACGTAGCCGCTGGCCTTCGAACCCCTTTCGGACGAGGTGGAGGCCCGTTGTCGGCCTATGACGCCGTGTCCCTGTCGGTCCCTGTTGTAAAGGCGATGGCGGCCCAGGCGGAGCCAGATCTGCTCGTCTGGGGAACAGTGATTCCGAACATGGGCTGGAGCAACATCGCCCGCGAGACCTGGCTGGACGCCAAGCTCAGTCCCACGGTGCCGGCGTTCTCGGTCGTCCTGGCCTGCTCTACCAGCATGACGGCCACGTTCGCGGCGGCGGGGATGCTGGGCGGGGGAACGGAACTCACGATGGTCGGCGGGTCCGAAGTCATGAGCCGTCCTCAGATCGCATTAACGGCTGATGCATCCAAGAGACTCACGGACCTATTTGCGAGCGATCCCGCGGCCGCACTTGGCGCCCTCCAGGCTCTTACCCCCCGTGACTACCTGCTGCCCACAAAGGGCTGGGCCAACCGGATCACCGGCCGAACCATGGGCGACCATATGGAGGAGACAGCCAAGGCCTGGCAGGTCACGCGCGAGGCGCAGGACGACTGGGCGCTCAAGAGTCACCAGCGTGCCGTGGCGGGATGGGAGCGTGGCTTCTTCGACGATCTCGTGATCCCGCTGCCGGAGCTGGCGCGCGATGCGAATCCCCGGGCTGATACGTCGCCCGAACGGCTTGCCGCACTCAAGCCGGTCTTTGATCGCGACAGTGGAAAGGGGAGCCTGACGGCGGGCAACAGCTCCCCGATCACCGATGGTGCTGCCGGCTGCTGGGTCGCCACCAAGGCCGGACTGGCCCGACTCCCCACGGGCACGCCCTACGCGCGGCTCGTGGACTACGAGGTGTCTGCGGTGGATTTCCATACCGAAGGTCTGCTCATGGCGCCGGCGTATGGGATCCCTCGCCTGCTCGCCCGGAATCGACTGAGCTTCGCCGACATCGGGCTCTGGGAGATCCACGAGGCCTTCGCGTCCCAGGTCCTAGCGAACGTGGCGGCTATTTCCGACCCGGAGTGGGTGCGCACAAAGGCCGGCGTCCAGGCGGCAATGGGCGATTTCAATTGGGACCGTGTCAATCCCAACGGAGGCTCGGTCGCCATTGGGCATCCGTTTGGCGCGACCGGCGCGCGTGACCTGAGCCAGGCGGTGAAGGAGCTCTGGGCCATGCCTCCTGGCTCGCGCGCGATCGTCAGCATTTGCGCCGATGGCGGTCAAGGCACGGTTGCACTCCTCGAGCGCCCATGGATGGGAGATCAGTAAATTGACCGCGCCAGCATGCTGACGACCGCCGACGTGCTGGCGGATAGCCCAAAGTGGTCCAACGGCTGAAGTGACATGCGAACGACCCGCTAGCGGCATCCCGGAGTGACTTTGGGTCTGCGAACTGTGAGATGCCGTACGACGACTCCACGGCAGGTCTATGACTAACCCCCGGGTCTGGGCGCGACAGGCTCTGCCTCGACTATCGACTAAGGGAAACGTACCGTGAAACCAGACGTTCTCGTGTACACCAAGAGCTGGTGCCCGTACTGCCGACGGGCTATGGAGCTGCTCAAGGAGAAAGGCGTGCAATGGAAATCGATCGATATCGGGTCGGATCCAGCCCGCCGGCAGGCCATGGTCGAAGCATCGGGCCGAGGCACCGTGCCGCAGATCTTCATCAACGGCACTCATGTCGGTGGCTGCGACGACCTATTTGATCTTGATGCCGCGGGCGGACTTGACGAGCTCCTCGCGCGGCCGCCACCTCAAGACTAAGCTACTGCAGTCCGGGCCAAGTAGTTCGCCGACACCGATTCGGCTGTCCGCGGTGATGAGATAGTCCGACGGGATGGGAAGTCTGGCAGCAAGGCAAGACTGCAATGGGCTTCGCGCCTGCCTCTCGGCTGGAGGGCTGCCCCCGGTTTAATCTGCTACGGCTGCCACGAGTTCCCAGAAGCCATGTGCGTTCTGACGATCAACACGAGTGAGCTGAGATGGAGCACGCCGATTTCGATGCCGCCTTCAAAGCGATGCCGGAGGGATACGCCGAGGGCGCGTACGAAGGCCGCCGTTTCGGCGTGACCGTTAAGCGATCCGAGGATGGTCGTCGCAACAGCCTCTTTGCAAGGGAGTTGGCGGGGACAGACATTGTCAGCTTCAATCTCTATCGGGTTGCGTCAGATCAGACGTCACTAAAGCCCTGCGAAATGTCCACCCAAAAGGTCGTGGCATTCGTGCTGGGGTTTCGTCCTGACCCCTGACGGGCGATAGGACGCCTAGGCCAACGGGTCGGCATGAAGATGCCAGCGCACCACGGCGGCGCGTACCGCCAGGGGTATAGAAGGCATAGACGTTGGTTATTGGACTTCGGATGGATATGAATCCATCGTCTAAACGTTGCTGTCGCTGGGCGGAGCGTCGCGTTCTGCCCCTGCAAGCCATAGTTCAGAAGGAATAAGCGATGACGCCCAGGCGTCCTGCCACCGGTCCGAGCAATGATCTGCGCAAAGCCACGCGTCGAATTGAACCGAGGCATGGACTGTGACCATCGCAAAGGCTGGCTTTGGCGGGGGATGCCATTGGTGCACGGAAGGCGTGTTCCAATCATTGCGCGGCGTCACTCAGGTTGACCAGGGATTTGTCCAGTCAGACGCGCCTGCAGATACGTGGGCAGAGGGCGTGATCGTCACCTTTGATTCGACAGTCATTCAGTTGGAAACGCTTTCCGAGGTGCACCTCAGAACGCACTCCGCGACGAGAGCGCGCTCCCCTCGAGGCAAGTACCGCAGCGCGATCTACCTCTTTGACGATCATCAGCGGCTTGAGGCCGAGCGAGCTATTTCCAGTTTCGCCGAACAGTCAGGCAAGCCGGTGCATACCCTCGTCATTCCTTTCAGGAGCTTCAAGGCGTCGGACGAGCGTTTCCAAAACTACTATCGAACCGATCCGAGCAGACCTTTCTGCCGCCTCTACATCGATCCCAAGCTGGATCTCATCCGACAACACTTTTCGGAGCTGGCACTCCCTGGAGCGACCGTGGCGCAGGCCATTGAAGGTGGCGATGGCGCGTAGGTCCAAAGCGGGTATTCGGTGCGCGAAAGGCTATAAGCCTGAAGCGCAACCGAGGGAATAAACGTGATTACTTCGGAACGCGCCACAGTTCTTCTTACTGCAATCGCACCTTAATCAAGCTGGAGACACCCATGAAAGCAGTCGGTTACAAGGTTCCGGGACCCATCGCCGAGAATGCCTCGCTGGTTGATATCGACTTGCCTCGGCCTGTCGCTGCGGGACACGACATCCTCGTTGAGGTGATGGCCGTCTCAGTCAATCCAGTTGACTACAAGGTTCGCGGCAGCTCACCGCCCGCGGATGGTGATTGGAAGGTGCTTGGATGGGATGCCGCCGGGATCGTGCGCGAGGTCGGCTCGGAAGTGACGCAGTTCAAGGCCGGCGACGAGGTCTATTACGCCGGATCGATCACGCGCAGCGGCACCAACGCGCAGTTCCATCTCGTCGACGCTCGGATTGTCGGTAAAAAGCCCACTTCGCTGGACTGGGCAGAAGCGGCGGCGCTGCCGTTGACGACGTTGACGGCATGGGAGGCAATGTTCGATCGCCTGGATGTGGCGAAACCCGTTCCGGGTGCCGCCGCCGCGATCCTCATCATTGGCGGCGCCGGCGGCGTCGGGTCGATCGCCATCCAGATCGCTCGTCAACGCACGGACCTCACGGTCATCGCCACCGCCTCTCGGCCGGACACCCAGGCGTGGGTGAAGGGGCTCGGGGCACATCACGTCATCGACCATTCCCGACCCCTCGCGGCCCAGATTTCCGAGCTCGGCATTGGCGCCCCCGCTTTCGTCTTCTCGACGACGCATACCGAGAAGCATGCCGCCGACATCGCCGAACTGATCGCCCCGCAAGGACGATTCGCACTGATCGACGACCCCAAGGTATTCGACATCATGTTGTTCAAGCGCAAGGCGGTATCGATTCACCACGAGTTGATGTTCACAAGGTCGATCTATGGCACGCCCGACATGAATGAGCAGGGCAAGATCCTCGATGCGATGGCCGTGCTGGTGGATGACGGCAAGATCCGAACGACGCTGACCCGGAAACTGTCGCCGATCAATGCCGCGAACCTGAAGACAGTTCACGCACTCATCGAAAGTAGTACGTCAATAGGCAAGATCGTCCTCGAAGGATTCTGACGAGCACCCCCCAGTATCCTTCCAACCCCAATAGAGCCGGCCGGATCTCCCGCCGGCTAAGGAAATCAGATGGCCAAGTCCATTGCTACCGCATCCATCAACCGCGAAACCGCAGTCGCGCTCATTGCCGCGGCGCTCGCCGCGGCACGCTCAATAGGTATCCCAGCTGCCGTTGCCGTCGTCGACGCCACCGGCAACCTGCGCGCGTTCGAGCGCACCGACGACGCACCTTTCCTCACCGTTGATGTTGCCATCGACAAGGCCTGGAGTTCTGCCTCGTTCGGCTACCCGACCCATGTCTGGAACGACTACGTGACCAAGGATCCCAAGGTGGCGCCGCTGGCCTATCGGCCCCGGATGGTCGCTGTCGGCGGCGGCTATCCGATTCTGGAGGACGGGAAATTGATCGGCGGGATCGGCATCTCCGGAGGCAACTATCAACAGGATCAGGATGCGTGCGTCGAGGCCCTCAAGAAAATCGGGTTCCAGGTACCCGCCTAATCACTGTCAGGCCAACGCCGGTGGCGATGGCCGGCAGATCCGACCTTCAAAGTACCGGGGTCATGGCTCGCCATGGCGCTACGGCCGCCCTCGAAATTGCTATGTCTCGTTCTTCGCAATCGATCTTCAACGTGGATGATGGTTCGCTGGCGCCCGGGCAACGCCCGGGATCGTCTGTGGGAGCGTAGGTCGTTGCGAAGGCCTCCCGACCGCCCCGTCGACGCGACGCCGCGAGCAAGTCGCTTGCCCTTGGCGGACACGGTTCGTGTTCAAGAAGACGCCCTTCGTACGGCTGCGTTCGTCGAGGTCTTCGTCAATCCGGTGAGGGGTCAGATTCTCATGTTCGCAGCCCAGCACCCTGGCCTGACGATCTCGGATTTGGCCTCCCTGACCGGGGTAAGTCTGTCGACTGCTTCGCTGTATGTGACCCAGCTTCGCGCAAGCCACTGGCTGACCGTGGATGTGCTTGGTCGCGAAAAGCGCGTTCGCGTTGCCCTGGAACATCGGCAAAAGTCCATCACGGTCCTACGGCAGATGGCGACTCGGTTCGCGTCTGAGGGTTAGCACCGGTGTCCCGAAGCGCGGTCGTTCAAATGAAGGAGCTACCTGAAGGCGACGCCACCTATGAGCTGCGCTGGCTAGGCGCGCTGCAATTGGCTGAATCCCGTCAACGACCCCTTGAGATCCATGCGCTGCTGGCGGCGGAGTCAGGTCAGAGGGTGAGACTTTGGCTGCCGCTGGACCGCATGCCCCTCCTGATGCTCGGTTCGCGGTGGCATCGCAAGACCGCTGTGGCCGCGGCCGACACGCCTCGGGATATCGAGCCTCTCTTGTCGATGGGCGCCACCTGGGTCTGCCCTGACTCGGCTGGCGACGTCGTGCCGGAGGACTGGCTTGGCGGGCGATTTCCCCACCCGTCCGGTGGCTGGCAGTTCTGGGCTGCGGACGGAGCGCAATACGTTCTCCCCGTCAGCGAGCTCATTCGCACGCACTACGTCTTCGACCCTCGATTACTGCCCAGCATTCTGGGTGGGGTGAGCGAGAGCATGGCCCTGACGGGTCGCTCGCGCCAAGCCTGGCATCCCGATCAGTGCCGGTGGATGGATGGGCCGGGCGGCACCGCCCAGTTCCGGATCTCGCGCTTCATGAGCAATGAAGGCGCCTTTCGGCTGGCCAGACTATGGTTCTCAGAGCCTGGACGGCGCGGGCTCTCCTTGCTGTTCCACGCCTTCCGCCGATTGCGCGTCACCGGTTCGTCGCCCGCACCTGGCTCCCAGCGTACCGGCCTACCCCGGGTGGAGATTCCGTACGCCGGGACCGCGAAGTGGAAGGTGATTACCCGCGAGTTACCGGGTGCCCCGGGAGGGCCACGGCGCTACCTCATCGTCGCGTTGACCCAGCACAGCGCCCAGCCGCCCTGGCGGGAGCTGGTAATTGACGATGGCATCGTGCGCCGCAAGCCGGCGGGCACCGAGGACCCGGGCGCGGCCGTCTCCCCGCCTTCGTCCGGCGTCCCCTTTCGGCTCGAGCCGATTCCCAAGCCGAACGTGACGGTCGCGACCTCAGCCACCGATGGCCGCTACAACCCGCTGCGCGCCAGAGATGTCCAAACCCTCGATCTGGAGGCCGATGCCTTCCGGTCCACCCGCAAGACAGCCAGCGAGGTCGGCCCGGGTGCCGCCGACCCGCGACGGCCCGGGTTCCGGCCGGTCGACAGTGGCGGGACCGATGTTCCCGGCAGCCACGCGGCCAACATTCCCGTGGTCCTTCCCGGAAATCAGATGTCTCCCATACCCGGGGACTACGCCGTGCCGTTCGGCCGCGATCTTCGCCCCGTCTTCGAAAAGGTCCTGACACGCCTGCAGGACACGGTCGATCCCAGCTGCGTGGGGCGCTTTCTCCCCTCCCGGGAGAAAGCCCATCGTTTTGAACTCAAGGCCACCACCGCCAAGACGCCCGTACGGCCCGCCACCACGCCGGATCGGCGTATCAAGCCAAGGCAGCTGCTCATCTTCGAGCTGAGGTGCCGGGACAAATGGCTGTACCTGATCGAGCCCACGCGGCGAAGCCGCAGCGAACGATTCCCCATCGGGATCGTCTATCGCAGCGATTGGGCGGGCTTCCTGACTGGGGACATCGTGGAAGTCGCGAGCGCCTTCGAATTCGCCACCCGGACCCGGCGTGGCTGGATCAATCATCTCTCCGAGTTCTACGCCGTGCTTCGCGCCATTGGCGTTGACCATCCCCCCACAGACCTCGGATGGGATGCCCGAGAGCCTGGCCTCGTGGACAGGCTCGCAGGGGCCATCGCCGGAGTGATCCTAGAGGACGGCTAAGCCTGAGGACGGGCAACGCCCGCTACCGGCCGGCAGCGGCGTTCTCGCGGGCGTCATCCATTCGCTTGCGGTGCCACTCGATTCCCCAGGGCACAAACAAAGTCATACGAAGCAGAAGCCACCAGAGCATGAACAGCCCATTGTTATGGACGGCGTCATCTGTCAGTAAGCCGTGGCTATACAGATTTCGAAGGTTGAAACCGGCCCTCTCGGTCAGCAGCGCTCGCAGTTGAAAAACGTTGTCCTTGCCCAGGGCCTCGGCGGCATGAGGGCTCTCCAAGAGCTGGTTCAGGGACATCTCTTCCTCGGTGCCGTCGTCTCGATTGACGAGCGTGTTGACCCGTTCGCGCTTGAAAATATTGCGCACAATGGCTTCAGATTGAGGAATCAGGTACGCCGCTACCTCGAGCCAGTCATAGTTGAACCCTGCCGTCAGGCCGAGCGCCACTGAATCCTCATGACCGTCCGGGACGCAGGGGGATTGGTGCATGTAGAGCAGGACGGCGTTGAGTGATGGTTCGAACTTCTCGCAGTAGACGTCGATCGCCTCAAAAATAGTCGGCGTGTAAATCGTCGAGTCGATCTCCCGGACCTGCTCGATCATTTTCTGGAGTATCTGATCCTCGTTGGTCCGGTCGAACGCCTCGCGTTTCGACACAGGGACCCCGTGTTCGTTGTAGCTGACCCGGGTGAAGAAATCGGCGATCGAATGATTGGCGTTGGCGTCCAGCACCGACTTCCGGACGTTGTCATACCTGGCACCCTGCCCGATGCCGTATGCCAGTTGCATCAGTCCGTCGTGATCGGTCGGACCCACTACGGTGGCCCGGACAAACTCGATCAGGTCCCGAATGTCTATGGGGAACTCCTGCATCTGCATTTCATCAAGAATCGTTCGGCGAACGTCTGCCAGCTCGTCCTGAAGCTCGCGGACCCGGTCTCGGTTTCCGCCGTACTGGCGCAGCTTGGCGATCCCTTCAGACATCCAGTCCGCCTTCAACATCGCCGATGCCGGTAAGCGGGATCGGGTGATCAATACCTCAGCCGCCCCCTGCTGGCATCGTCTGGCCGCGGCATCGTCCCGGCCCCGCTCCCAGAATCTGGCGGCGATCTCAAAACAGGTCTGCGCATTGTCTGGCTGATAGCCCTGGCCCTGGTGGGCGTACCGGACCGCGTAGTCCTCGAAGAGGGGCGCAAGCTGGGCCCCCAGGGCCCGGTTTCGGGCACGTACCAGTTCGGAAAGAGGAAGGAATACGCCGGGCCAGCCTTGGTCAAGTGAGTGGCGAATGCCGGCCTCTATCAGGGTCCAATACCGTAACTGCAGATCGGCATTGCGCTTCTCGTACATGGCGGCAAGATCGACGCCTCGCTGTATCTCGTCACGTGACGAGACGGCACCGTCCGTGCACATCACCTGCTCGCAGTGCTCCAGATACGCCTTGGCCGCCAATTGGCCGAAATGCCACATCTTCAGGCCGAGGCTGCGTCCTGCGACCGACGCGACGTCTGCTACCCGGGCCCGGAGCCACGGGTCATCGAGGTTCTCAGAAAGGATCTGGAGGCAGGCGATGTCGTCCGCATCGAAGTCCTCGATCCGGATGGCGTCGGGATCGCCTGAGCGTCGCGACCGGTGAAAGACATTGTTAGGGGTTCCCGCACTCAGCCGTAGGGACGTTGTCGCTGCCAGCAAGGAAACGACCGACGCCTCGTTGGCGAGGCCTTGCGCCGCCAGGTCCTGAGAGCGTGTGGCCAAGATGGAGCAGTGCCGCCAGGCGCTGGACGCCCAGTCATCGAGCCCTTCCAGGTGACGCGCCAACTCAACGGCCCGTATGGCGTCAGGCGCCAATGCATTGCCCAGTATGCCCACGCGCTCACGTCCTGATCATCCGACGAGCCAGAGTAAGCGTGTTGTTCGCCTGGTGCCAAGCCGGCCGGGCCGGCCAGGCCAGGCGGCAAGCGGCAAGCGGCTAGCGGGACCGGCCGCAACAGGGGAGGATCGCGTAGCTGCCCAGTCAAGCCTGGGGACGGCCGCTGGGCGCAGTACTATCTAGCAGCCGCCAGGGTGGTCGGCACCCATGCCGCACTCGGTGCACTCTCTGAGAAAATGACGGATGCCGATCTCATTTGCCGTCGACGGGGACTACGTGGTCTGGACCCAGCAGTTCGCCAGTCCCACGGTTTATCTCGATACGTACGCGATTCGGGAGATATCCGAAAGCACTCAGCTGACCACCCGGTTTGCAGAGGCCATCAAGCGCAAGAACGGCACTTGGCTGCTGGCGCCGCTGTCGATGGGGGAGTTCGCCGTGTTCAAGGACCCCAGGCACTGCGCGCAGGCGGAAATTTTGCTCGCGCAGGTGGTCCCGCACATCTACCTCTTTGAGACCAAACCGCTGTCTGAGGAAGGCGATGGGGGTCTCAGCCAGCGCTCGCGGCCTCGACCAGATGCAAAGAATCTGGATTGGTTCTCTCAGAGATTCTGCCAAGTTGGCTCGCTCCAAGACGTCTTCCAAGGCATGTTCCAGCTAGTGCATGACCGCAGGGAGGAGATGCTCGAGTGCCTGAACGGGGCAGCCCTGCCCATCAAGGCGACTTTCGAACGCTACCGGCAGGCTGAGTCCTACCGGGCCAATGCGAAGGCCGCCCCGCTCGGTAATGGCCGATCCCGCCAGTTTGTGATCGCGGGTGAGCTTTCGCGAGACTTTGTCCTTGACATAAACGCCAATATCTCCCGGAACGACGCGTTGGACTTCATGCATGCCGTGGATGCCGTGGACTACTGCGACCTGGTGTTGTTGGACAAGGCGTGGGAGCGAAGGGTCAACGGGCTGCGCAAGCGGATAGCCGAGGAGGGCGTCGACATGCCCATTGCCCGATGCTTCTCCAAGAGCAATAACGGCATCGAAGCGTTCTTGGACGCGATTGAGCGCTGGCCCTAGGCGAGCGTATCCGCCTGACCTGACAGCGGATGGCGACGCGTTTTAACCCCGGGCTGGTGTCGGACGAGGGGGCGTGATCTAGCCTCTTCAAAATCGGTCGACACGAGGGGAGGAGGCCTCTCAGCCGGTTTGCCCATCCCCGTCTGATCGCTGATGATTGCCCCAGGGGGCGTCGCGGTCTGGGCGTGTCGGGGCATAGGTCGAGGGATGGCATGTCGAACTTGAAAGCGTCAGAAATGCGGGTGGTCGACCGCGTGCTGGAGATGGAATCGGGCTTCGTGCTCAACTTCTCTGATCGCACGATTGCAGAGTTCTTCCTGGATGAACTCAACATCGACTTCAACGACCCGAGCTTTGCGGTGAATGGTACGTCCAAGGCCAAGCGACTTCGTACCTTCCTGCAAGGTGTCGACAAGGCCACCGCCGCTCGAACGCTCCGAGAGCTACTCAAATGCCGCGCCAAGATCTACCGGGACTCGGGACGCACGGATGAACTGCCAAATGCCGACGGCATGCTGCTCGAGGTCATTGGGCGTCTGGAAGGTCGGGATGTGGGCCACGGCGTTGCCCCGCCGCCTGCGGCGTCGCCGATTCCAGTGGAGTCGCTCAAGTCCGAGCTGATCGCGCTGCACAACCTGGAGCCCCATCCGCGCGGATACGCTTTCGAGAAGTTCTTGATCGGACTGTTTCGAGCCTACGGCCTGCAGCCGAACAGCCCCTTCCGCCTTGTGGGGGAGCAGATCGACGGTAGCTTCAAGTTCGAGGGGGAGTTTTATCTGCTTGAGGCTAAGTGGCATAGCCCGAAGACCCCGGCGGCCGACCTTCGGAACTTCCACGGCAAGGTGACCGAGAAGGCGGCATGGGCGCGTGGGTTGTTCATCAGCAACAGCGGTTTCACCGAGGATGGACTGCAGTCGTTTGGACGGGCGAAGGCGATCGTGTGCATGGATGGGCTGGACCTTTGGACCATGCTCGACAAGCGCATACCGCTGCCAGAGGTCTTGGACCGCAAGTTGCGGCACGCAGCCGAGCGTGGGGAAGTTTTTTGCTCCGTGCGGGATCTGTTCCAGATCCAGTCCTGATCCGGGCCCCCGGCCCCGGGCCCGGGGCCGGGCTCTGCCCCTGCCCAAGCGGTATTGTCCCTGGCGCCTCCCTGGCGGGTCGCTGTCGTGTTCGCCCGCGGCGGGGTGCCTACACTGGCCCGCAAGCAAATCGTCAGGAGCGAGCGGCATGAACCCGACCAACAGTCCCACCTCTCCCCGGGTCCTGACCGTCCCGGAGGTCGGTGCCTTTACCAGGCTGGTCCGCGAGTCGCGGAAATGGTCCCAGGAGCAGCTGGCGGCGATCTCTGGCCTGAGTGTTCGCACCGTCCAGCGCGTTGAACGGGGCGAGTCAGCCAACTTTGATACCCGACGAGCCCTGGCTCGGGCTTTCGAGCTGCAGGACCTGGACGCCTTGAACAAGCCGTTCTCGATTCCGAGCGAGGCGGAACTCAAGGCGGCAAAGGAAGCTTTTGATCGGGACAACGTCACCTTGGCCCTCGCGCCGATCAGCACCGGGCGTCAGTTTGCGAAGCTCGTGGAGGGCTGCGAGATGGACGTCTCTGAGCCGGCGTTCGAGCTTCCGCGGGAGGCCGCCGAAGCGTTTGCTGCGCTGGTGGACTACTTCCGGGACTACCGGGATTGCTCGGAGCTGTACTCAGAGACTCAGAAGCTCGAAGTCCACGAGGATCTGGAGCGCCACATGGATGAGCTCCGGTCGCTTGGCATCTCATTGCGCTACGCCGAGCGAAAGTTGCGGATGAAGTTTGGACCGCCCGCGCCGGATGCCAAACCGATGGAGGTGACCGCCCTGTACGTCGTCGCGTTTCAGCTGGGCAAGGAGCCCGACCACATCGCCACGCCCAAAGCGACGCGGATTGGCTGGTAGCCTGCCAAGCCATTGCACCAGCGCGTAGAGGCTGTCTCAGTACCCGAGACGTGGAGGCCTTTATCCTTAGGCGGCCAGTGCGACATCCAGGCATCCAATCGCGGTCATCGACCTGTTGGGTGGCGCCGGCGGGCTACATGTTCAGCAGCAGGTGGTGTCGATCAGCAATATCCAGAAGACCGTGGCAAACTAGAATTGTGCTGTTGGATTTAATAAGAAATAGGAAGCACGGCGCGCATTCAAAGTGCCAGGATTTCGGTGAAAGGCCGAAAAAGAGAAAGGCCCAAGGTTGCAGCCTTGGGCCCTTCGAGACGTCCATCGTTCCCGTGGCGGGGACACCTAGCCGAAAAGGTTGATTCGGAAGGAGGGTGATGAACTTGCTTAGCCACCATCTCGCAATAGCCTGAGGCAGTGGCCGTCGCTGCCGGCGCGAAACGCGCCGGCAGCCCGGCTATCTCATCACTCGAGTGCAGAGCCGTCAACCTGAGTGGACGCCACAGCGCAAGTTGGGCTCCTGCTGGCAGGTGAGACTTCTCTATTTCCGACGACAACGGCGCCGCTATCGATAACGGCGCGAGGAGATGTGCTGTGAGCAAGAAGAAGGATATCCATGTGGTGCCCCACGACAACGGCTGGGCGACCAAGCGCGAAGGTGCCAGCCGCGCCGGCGTGGTGGTGGACACGCAGCGCGAGGCCATTGAGCGTGCCAAGGGCCAGGCGCAGCGCGAAAGGGTGGAGGTGGTCATCCACCGCCCCGACGGCCGGATCCGTGACAGCGACAGCTATGGACGGGATCCGCATCCGCCCAAAGACGAAAAGCACTGAGGTCTGACCCGGCCCCGGCGTCAACGCCGGGGCCGATTTTTGCCTGCTCCGGCGAGCTTGCGATGTCGACGCCGGACGCCTGGCCCCGCCTGTCGCACCTACGTCGCCAGGGGTGGCGGGCCGTCTGCGCCGCCAGGCAACCTTGGCCGGAAAACCAGGCAGCTTCTATAGTCACTATGTCGAATACTCCTTGCCGACAGGCGGGGAGGCCGAACCGCTGCAGCGAATTGCGGTCGAGCACGCCACCCGGTCATCCGCGCCGCCACGAGGAGCCACCATGGCCCGCCTTACGCTTCAAGAGAAAATTGACACGGTCACTCGGCTGCACACCGTCCATGAATCCCTGGGCGAAGTGGATCCGGACGTGATTCAGATTCAGCATGATGTCGATGAGCTGCTAGCACGGGGGCGCTGGTTGATGTCTACGGAAGCCAATGGCCCGTGACGACGAACGAAGTCTCCCGTAAGGATCAGCGCCCGCCACACCGGGATTGGCATGGGTCACACCAGGAGTGGGGCTATCGCCCCCAGGCATTCCGTTGGGACGGCCATAAACTGGTCGGCATCAACTTCATTCCGCTGGCGCGGGAAATGCGGGCATGGCTGAAGCAGCGAGGTCAACTGCCGCTGCTGTCAAACGCGGACCTCACGACCACAGGCGGCTACACCAATCCCTTCACGTTTAGCGGCGGGTCGATTGCCCTGATCCTGGCCCGCGTCGTGAACGCCTACTACGATTACTGCACGGTGCCCTCGGCGCAGGACGACCCCATCGATGCCGAAATCGAGCGGCTCAGGCTGTACAACGAGGTGGTTCTTTACACCGCAAGAATGTGCGAAACCACGATCAAGCAGCTGCTCTACTGCACGCAGTTTCCTGAATCTAGGTACATGAAGAAAGCACTGGGACAATTGCTGGAGGCGCCGTGCACCACGTGCAGAAAAGAGAACGGTAAGAAGCCGCACTTGATCTCCTTGGTCGGCTCACTGGCGCACCCCTTCCACCTTTGTCTGGAGTTCGATCATTGCGCCATGGACCACATGGCGCTCGGCAACACGTTGAGGAACTCACAGGCCGCGCATTCGGGTATTCAAACCTTGAACATCCGAACCGCGGACGTGTCCAAGGCGGACCTTCGTTCGGGTTGCGACGAGGTCATGCAGGGATTCATCCACATGCTGTCGCACTTGGAAAAGGTCGAGGAGGCGATGTTGGACGATCTAGCGCAAAAGGGGGCGGCGATAGAACTCCTGCGGCGCAACGGCCTTCCCGCGGAGGAGGCCAACTTTCGCCTGATGCCCGGCGAACCCTTCCACCATGAAGCCAGGGCAGAACAACCCCCGCCCTAGGACCGCGCTGCCGGCCGTCGATGCTCCGTGATCAGCTCAATCGTCCCGTCACGCTCGGCGGTTGTTCCACGCGTCCAAGAACACCTGGACCGCTGCGAGATCGTCTGCATCGTGCTTCTTCTCCTTCACCATGCGTTCCAACTCCGCTCGGAACCAGCTCGTGTCGAAGAGGTCGAAGTTACTATCGACCTGCGCACGATACTGTCGTCGCGAGACGCGGTCGCCCAAGCTGCCGAAACCGCCCATTCCCGCTGACCACGATTCCCCGGTCAGGGCTTTGGCCAGGAGGATGAGGGTTTCCTCACGCTTCATCTGCTCTGAGAGCCAGGCCTTTACTTCGGCGCCGTCATCTTCGGCAAATTCCCGCCAGCGATAGAGGCTGAACATGAGGTCGCCTCGAACCAGAAGCTCGCCGTTGGTGGCGGCCCGACGAAGCCCATCCAGGGCCCGTTGCGTGAGGGGGGCAATAGCGTTCTCGGCCACCAGGCACGTGGAGAGGTCCACCTGCCTGCCTTCGCGGGGGTGATAGTCGGTGTAGGCAGAGGAAACAAAATCGGTCAGCCAACCCAGTGACGCACGCTCCGTCGCCGCCAGGTAAAGCTCGGACTTCTCCTGCAAGGTGAACCGCTCATCCGCCACGCGACGAATCAACCAGTGCAGCCGCATCCGCGTATCGGTAGCGCCAAAGCCGCGCTCTTCATCTTCGGTTCTGGTGATGTCGTCAGCCACCTCAAACACCGCGCACAGAAAATCCTTGGCCTGCTCTCGCGGGATCCTCCCTGCGTGGCTGGTTAGCTCACCCAGTACCACCGGGACCATCGATTGCTTTCCCTTCCTAATCTGCCGCGCGGCGCGGCGCAGCCGATCTCGGACAAAGTTCTGATCCCCGGCGTTGTTGATGAACTCTTGAATATCTGCCGCTGACATCGTGTCGTCACTGAGGGACAGCTTGAAGTAGGTGTCGAAATGCTTGCTCAGGCAGACGCGCCGTTCGGCATCCCACGCCTCATGGAAGCCCGAGTACGTCATGCTCTCCATGGCGGGAAAGAGCCGCTGCAAGATAATCTTTACGGCGGCTTGCCTAGCGTCTGGGATACCCGCGAGAAATGGCAGGAAACGATCATCGTCGCGCGACTTTTGAGACGCGGATGCCCCGGTCAGTACGTCGCGGTGATGCTTGATGGCATTGAAGAGACTGGACTCGTACAGGCGAAGCGTCTCCAGGGCCAGATAGTCGGCCAGGCTGACGTTATTGGCCACAGGCGGCCAGGTCACGGTCATCGCATTGATCAGCCGTGTCACGTGGCGGGGCGTGACCAGGTACGGCGCCACCGCGTCGTAGAACACGTTCATGAACCGAACGACATGTTCTTCGCTGGGTTCCCCGCAGATTTGTTCAACGGCCGACAGCAACGCGCTGTTGAGGTCGCTCCGGGCAGGCGGCGGCAGCTCGAAACTGGCCTGAATGATCTTTTCCAGGAAGTGCGGCCCTTCCGACGGGTAGCGGTCTTGGACTGCGGCGTCAGCAAGGACGCGGTCGAAGACCAGCAGATACATCACGTTGGGCAGTCGACCTACCGATTTTACTAGGCGGAAAATCGCGAGTGCCTCGTCCGGCGATAGCCGGTCGATGTCGTCGATGATGATCAGAAAACGACAGGACTGGTTGGCCAGGGCTTCCGATAGCGCGGCGAAGGTTTTTTCCAGGGGCGGCTTGTCAGGGAAGAAGCGCTTGGTAAACGCGGCGGACCCTGCGACCAGCGCGCCAATCCCGCCTGTCGTGGCCAATGCGACCGCACTGCCAATCACCGGGCCCGCTTGAAGGATGTGCCTGCCCAGTTCGGGCACCATGCCCTTGATTCGATCCCCGAGGGACTTCTTGAGCGCCCCGTTGAGCTCTTGCAGGAACGCCAGCGCAATGGCTTCTTCGCCTCGATACCACCAGCATCTGAAGTCCACGACCTTGAGTTTTTCGTCTTTGCGGGCGTCGAGCTCGTTGCGGATCAGATTGACCGCGCTGCTCTTGCCCGAGCCCCAAGGGCCGTTGATCGCAATGGTCGTTCCGACCGGATTGGCGAGATTCAGAAGACTGGTCGCTACGGCCCGCGCGAATGCACTAATGCCGTACTGGTCGTCGTCGGGACGTTCGATGGGGCTGTCATTGAAGTACTTGGACATGGACTTGTTCCTGTAAGCAAAGCCGGGCGGGCAATCGCAGGGGTGTTTTGGGGTGGCATGACCGCTCTGAAGACGCTGGGCGCGCCTGCGACGATAGTGCCCCCGCCCCGTGGGGCGGGGGTACCTGTCTCGATCAGCGCTTGCCGGCAATGAGCGCCGTCAGCGAGCCCTGGGCCAGTTCGAGCGTCCGCAACAGCGACCGCCGGGGTACGCAGTCCGGGTAGTGCTGCGTCACGAGCTCTCGCACCTGGTCCAGATCCGCATGACAGGCAACAGCCGACACCCGGGTCAGGCGGCCCGCGTCCTCCGGCAGGCTCCCGTAATAAAGCGCGTTGAACTGCTCGGCGGGGAGATCGCTGGTCTTGTACTCGCGCTGCACCCAGTCATCCAGATCGCAGCGGATGCGGTCGCACCGGTTATAGACGCCCTTGCGCTCATAGCTCTTGGCCAGGACGCCCTTGAGCAGCGTGGCGACCCGCTCATGGGCGTCCAGGGGCATGCGCGCATCCGGACGCCGCTGCAGCCCTCCGATCATCGAGCCGTACCCAATGGAGTTGCGGTAGGGCCGCAGCAGATCGTGAGGGCTGGGCCGCTCTCGCTTGCGCGTCTTCAACACTGCGCGGCCCGGCGTCACAAACACCGGCGCGTACGGGGCCGATTCGCCGGGCCAGGCCGAACTCACCAGCGGATCGGGCAGCGACTCCAGCGCAACCACGATGGTGTCCAGGCTCACCCCGTCCGCGCTGTCGGAGATCAGCTCCATCACCGCGTTGCCCGGGCTGTAAAGACCACCCCACGCGGAGCGCCGGAGATGCAGGCCGTGACGCGCGGCCCAGGCCTCGCGCTGGCTTTCCAGTCCCCGGATCGCCGCCGCATAGGGCTCATCAACGACGAGGAGCTTTTCCGTACTGGTCTCCTTCCAGACGCTCCAGTGGTCCAAGCCCGGGAGCTGCACGCCGGACCCAGCTATGGCCTCGTGCCTCTGGTTGGTGGGACGAAGGCCCGTCGCATCCATGAAGACCAGCGCCCGGGCGGCGGCGCAGACCTGGTCACGGGCGCTGGCCTGTGACGTGACGTCTTGCTGCCTTTCGAGGTGATCGATCGCGTCCCCCCGGAAATCCCGCAGAGCCCGGTGGTGCCGGAGTTCAGCGCGAGACACCAGGTCCGCCCAGGGGCGGGACAGCTCGAGCTTGAGGGTCTCGCGGCCCCGGGTCCGGCCGTCGCGATCACGCCAGTAGGACGTGATGTACACCGTCTGCCCGTGTCGCGCCCGCGGGGTGGAACCCCGGGCAGACAACACATTCTGCGCGTGCCGGAAATTCTGGAACGCGCCCTGGCGGGCGGCTTCGTCCAGGCTGAGGGTGTGGGTGATACCGCGTTCGCGCTTAATGGACTTGGCGAGGCGCTTGATGCCTTCGATAGAAGACGGGCGAACCGTGTTGTTCGACATGATGACTCTCCCAGCCCGGAACCGTACGTCACCCGTCTGCCGTGCGCTCGAGGCCTTGGAGTAGTCAGGTCGAGAACAGGAAAGTTTGCCTGGCAGTGCTGTTAACAGCTTCGCTAGAGACGGGTGGCCGGCTCCTGCCCGGAGCCGCAACAACACTCTAGCACCGGAGGGTTTCGGCCGCAAAACACCGTCCAAAGTGTTGACCGCAGGGGGAAAATTCCACGGCGCCCTCGAACACGATCCAGCGGTTTTGGCGACGCCAGCGGAAGCCAGAGACCTCCGCGGCCACCAGCCGTCCCGGGTTTGAACGTGTGTGCCTCGCGGGTAGCTCCCGTCTTGTGTGAGGAGATGAGCAAGGTGGCGCAGTTCGCACCCACCAGGGCGCGAGGCAGTCAATCGGCGCCGGAGGAAGCCTTGAAAACCCTTCAACTAACCCGCCGCGGGCCCATGCATTCTGAGCGCTCAGCGAACAGGACACATATCTAGGAGCGCACCATGGCGGCATTGCTAGTCACCTACGACCTCAACAGCCCTGGTCAGCGACATGCTGACCTCCTGGAGTTCCTGAAGAAGACTTTTGCGTGGGCCAAGCTTTCGGAATCGTCCTACGCGATCTCGACCAACAAGACGCCGGCGCAGGTGTTCGCGCAACTGAAGCCGTACATCGACAAGAACGATCAAATCTACGTCCTGACGCTCAACAGGCCCTACATCGGCCAGGGCAAGAAGGCGGTCAATGATTGGCTTGAGCAGCATCTGTAGCTGGAGGTGCTGATCCGGCAGATCTTGGGGGTCTGACCGCAGCCACAAATCCGTCACTACCGTGCGCCGCTATGAGGGGGCGGCGAACCGACTTGGAGTGCGCCACCACCGTCCCGTCGTGCGGTCGCTAATGTTCGAGCGTCCGGATGGTGCTCGAACTGCCGTTGACCTGGAACGGCCCTAACCAATTTGCGAGGACGTGGGATGGAAGTAGCAACATCGTCGCTGCGCTCAAAGCTTTCGGCATCCTTTCGGGCGTGGTGGGAAACCGCATCGCGACCGCTGCGCATCTTTACCGTCGGCGGGAGCACGGTGGGGGTCTCAGTACTCCTGATTCAGGTCTCGGGCCCGGACCGGCTGATCTTCGGGCTGATGGCCGCGGGCGGGATCCTGTTGACGGCGGCGTTTCTGCTCGACCTCTACCACGCGGCGCTACGCGCCTGGGAGTGGCCGCTGGGCAAGATCGTCGGCACCTTGGGCGCGACCATGGTTGTTGCGGTCTCCATGGCGCTAGCTTCTGTGACGGTGAAAGAAGCGACCGGCATTGATCCCGAGCACCTGAGTTACGCCGTCACTTTCCTGGCGCCATTGATGGCTGGGTTCCTGCTTACCGCGGGAACCATGCTGGTGGTCGTGGGCGTGTTCGTTTGGTTTGTCATCGAGAGCGTTTGGGGCGTACTGCGCTGGCGGTTTGGCTCGGGAACCGACGCCAAACCGGTGAACACGGACAAGGTGCTCATCCGCCTGGTCGGTGTCTTTGCGTTGGCGCTGACCACCGCAGTTATTTTCGACATCGGCCAGCACTCCTACAACGGGGTGTTGACCACGACCGCCCGCCGCTTCACGTATCATTTTGAAATGTATCCCAACGATGCCTGCGCCTTCGGTGGCGAGCGCGTCCGTCGTCTCACGGACGACATGGTTGCGGTCGGCCGGAGCACGGATCAGGGGCTGGTGTTTGAGCAGCGACCCTGTGCATTGGGAGAAACCGCCCAAGCCACCTTGGGCCGAGAGTCGGTTGGAACCGACCCGTCGCCAGAAGCGGCGACAAGCCCGCCCGATGGCCGCGTCGACGGTGATGAGGCGTTGTAGCTGAGAAGTGGCCCAGGCTGCCCGCAAAGGGTGGAAGGGCCTAGGCTTATTTGGAGGAGGTCGACATGACGGGATCGAGCGGGAGTGGTTACGGGGGCGGATTTCGCGACACGGCTGTGGCCTGCGACGCCTTGGTGATCGAAACACAGATCAGCTCGCCCAAGGCCGACGTGATCAAGGCTCTGGTCCGGGGCTCCATCCTCAATGTCGCACTTGACCAAGTCGGTGGCGTCAGCACGGTGGTGCTGACACACCAAGGCCAAGTAGCCGGAGGCATCGCCGATCCGAGCGTCCAGCGGCTGCGCGAATGCCTGACGCAAGGGACTCAGTACACCGCGACCGTGCGCACCGTGACCGGTGGCTTGGTGACGGTGCGTATCGCCCCGGTCCCGGGCACCTGAGCGCGCTTCCGGTGATCGAGGTCGTCGGCGGCGTCTACCGCGAGCTATGCATGCACCCCCGGTGGGACCGGTTCCTAGGTTCCGCGGGCCGAGGCGCCAGCGTCATCGCCGCGCTGGGCGGGGAGACACAACTGCATTGCTGCCTGTGCGACCTGTCTGGTCCAATCATCGAAGGCGCCGCAGCCCTCGAGGGGTTCGAGTTGCGGGCCACGGCCGTGGCTGATGTCGCCGGGTTCCACTACACCCATTGGCTCTCGAGGCCCGTCATCCACCGGCCCCCTACGCCGCCACCGACACTCCTAGTGGAGGCCGAGAGGGTACTGCAGTTCGGCATGCTTGAGACGCAGGCCACGGTGCACGCCAAACAGGTTGTCTACGACCCGCAGAACGTCGAGCACCCGGAATCGTTCCGTGCCTCGGGCTCCACCGCCGAGCGTCTTGCCCTGGTGATCAATCGGCACGAGGCGACCGCGCTGCTGGGGCGTGCGGACACGCCGGAGAGAATGGCCGAGGCCTTGGCCCAGCAAGAGCAGGCCGAGGTGGTGGTGATCAAGCGCGGCCCCTTGGGGGCCTTGGTGTGGGATCAGGGGCGGGTCCACCATGTTCCGGCCTACGACACGCTGGGCGTGTGGAAGATCGGCAGCGGCGACGTGTTCGCGGCGACGTTCGCTCACGCCTGGATGGCCTTGGGGCTGGACGCCGTCGGCGCCGCAGACCAGGCGTCCCGCGCCACGGCCTATTACTGCGAGAACCGGATCTTTGCGACTGCCCCCACGCTCGCCAAGTTCAGCCCGGTGGCGCTGAAGGCGTCCGACCGGTTCCGGGACGGGTGGCGGCCGACCGTGTACCTCGCTGGCCCGTTCTTCACTCTCGCCCAGCTCTGGGTGGTGACCCAAGCGCGTGAGGCGCTGCAGCAGATGGGCCTGAAGGTGTTCTCGCCGTACCACGACGTGGGCCACGGCTCCGCGGAGGACGTGGTCGACAAGGATCTGCAGGCGATCAAGGATTGCGACCTGGTGCTGGCCATCGTGGATGGCCTGGATGCGGGCACGCTGTACGAGATCGGCTACGCCCGGGCCATCGACCGCCCGGTCGTTGTGTACTGCGAGCAGGAAAAGCGCGAGGACCTGAAGATGATGGAGGGCTCGGCGTGTCACCTGGTCGCCGATTTCACGTCCGCTATCTATCGCACGGTCTGGGTGGGAGCGGCGCTGTGAGGCAAGCGCTGCTTCTCTCGGGAGGCATGGACTCCATTTCTGTGGCGTGGTGGCTTCGGCCCGCCCTGGCGTTGACGATTGACTACGGCCAACTCGCCGCGACGGCCGAAATCCAGGCCGCTCGGGCGGTCTGTCTCCAGCTGGAGATCCCCCACGAGGTCATCACCGTGGATTGCCGAGCCCTTGGTTCGGGCGATATGGCCGGACAGCCCGCCGATGCCTTGGCCCCGGCCAGCGACTGGTGGCCCTACCGCAACCAGTTGCTGATCACCTTGGCCGGCATGCGCGCGGTATCGCGCGGTGCCGAAGCGTTGCTCGTGGGCGCCGTGGCCTCGGACGGCACACATCAAGACGGCACTCCCGCCTTCATGGCGGCCATGGATCAGGTCATGCGGGTGCAGGAGGGCGGACTGACCGTGCGCGCACCCGCCATCGGCCTAACCACTGTGGAGCTGGTGCAGCAATCGGGCATTCCACGCTCGCTGCTCGCCTGGGCGCACAGCTGTCATCGATCGCACGTTGCCTGCGGCCAGTGCCGGGGCTGCAACAAGTATTTCGAGGTGTGGCGGGAACTCGGCAATGACGTGGACTCCGCTGCCTGAGCCGCGGCCACGGCCGCAGGTCCAGCCTTACACGCCCTATGTATGGCCTGCGGGCGACTTCGTGGCCCTGCCGCAGCCTGCCGAGGGCGGCGGCCCCCCGATGTTCGAGGCCCTGGCGCAGCGGCGCAGTGTCCGGGAGCTCAAGGCCTTGCCCGTCGAAGCGCTTGGAGCGCTGTTCTGGCACAGCCAGCGCCGTCTCGCGTGGGCCCCGTCCCCCTTGGGGTTCGAGCTCGAACGTCGGCCCGCGCCGTCGGGCGGAGCGATCCACCCCATCCACGTGCTGGCATTTGATCCGCAGACTGGTGCATGGGGGCGGTACGACGGTGTCCGTCATGGACTGCACGATCTCGCGGACCAGATGCCGATGCTAGAAGGCCTCGTCGAGCAGGCGCGATCGATCGTCGCTGACCCGGAGGCGACGCTGCTCTGGCTCGTGGCCGAGCCGGGCAAGACGGAAGCCAAGTACGAGCACTCGCAAAGCGTCGTATGGCGGGACGCGGGGGTGCTTCAGGGCTACTTGGTAGCGGTCGCTGCCGGCTTGGGCCTTGGCACGTGCCTGCTCGGCATGACCGGCCAGGCCTGGGCGGCGCGCTTAGCGGATCAGGGCCAGCTGGCGGGCGTGGGGGCGCTCTGGGTTGGCGGGCGGACGTGAGGGCGCGTGCCGTGCCTTGAATGCGCTCTCTGGCATCGCAGAGAGAATCTGCGCAACTGAGTTCCGCGACGCCATCATCTCGTACCACATCAACGCATCGAGCTCAGAGGCACGGACGCCCAGTCCCGCGCTGAACGCCAGGAACTGGTCTTCCAGTTCGCGGTAGTGACGCTCGACCGTCAGCTCGGCATCGAAGAACCCGGCGAGCACACCGGCGCGCAGGATGTGGATGTCCAGGATCGCCACGTCATCGGCGTCCAGCCAATTGCGGGCGACCCACGAGGCGGTCTTGAAACCGATGCCAGGGATCTTGGTGAGCCAGTCGCGCAGGATGCGCCCCGACTGCTGAGGCGCGGCCTCCGCGGCCAAGGTCTCCAGCGCGGCGGATAGGTACCGGGCCTTCTGGCCGGCGAAGCGGTAGCGGATGGAGCGGTCTTCCATCGGCATGGGCTCGGAGAGCCACGCGAGGAGTGTCTCCGCCGGCGGCGGCTGGTCAGCGAACGCGCCGCGGCGGCGCAGGTGTTCGAACGCCACGACGCCCACCTTGGCGGGGATGCCATGCCCTCCTAACAGGCAGGCGCCGACTTCTTCCTTGAGGCTGGTCCCCAGGCGATAGCGGATGGCATTTCGCTCAATGCGGCGGGCCATGACCTGATAGGCCCAGTAGGCCGGGGTCGGGAAGGCGGCGACGTCGCCCCAACGGACGCCCGGCATCACTTCAGCCTCCGGTTCCGGAAGCTCGATGTTGACGTTCACCGATCCCAGCATCACGCAAGCGCGCTGCATGGCTTCTCCCCACACCTTCCGGCAAATCCGTTGCCTCTCACCGCCCGGCCATCACAACGCGCGGGCGGCGCCAGGACCATCCTCGCATGCCGAATCAAGTCTGGCAGCGGAGGGCTCTTTCGCTCTTGCACAGTCTATTGCAAGTTTGCACAATGTCAACATGAATCGAGACCGTTCCCTGCAGCTGCTTGGGCGACTTTTGTCAGCCCGAGTCATTACGCAAACCGCTATTGGCGAAGCTTTGGACATCCATCCGTCCCAGGTCAGCCGCATCTGCGCAGGCGACTTCAAGCGGCTGGACGGCAATGCACTGCGGGTATGCAAATATGCACAGCAAGTTGCAGCCAGGACCCAGACGGGACGCGGAGCCGGCCGCGTGGCCGGGGAGCTAGAGGGAAAACTCACCCAACTGCTCGTGGCCAGTCCCGATGCCGCCTTGGCGGTCGGCGCCCTGATTGATGCCCTGCTGGCGACCTCCCCTGCAGATACCGCCGCGGCTGGCGCCTGAGGCGCGTCGCGTCTTGCATCGGCGCCGCCTGCGCTAGCTCTCGCTGGGGGTCCGTCGATAGAAGGGCGCAGGGTTCAGCGCCAGCTTCCAGTCGGGAACCGGGTCCTCGGGAAGCAATGCCATTAGGCTCAACGGGACAGTGGTCAGCTCCGGCTGCGACTGCAGCTCAGCCAGGATCGCCCGACAGGCGCGGTCTGCTTGGGCTTTGGGCGTTGTGACGGCGACCACCCAGTTGGGGTGATCCAGATGGGGCTCAAGCCGCATGTCGACCAGGTAGGCCTCTTCCACGTAGTGAAGCTTGGCCAGGATCTGCCGAAAGGTAGCAAGCAGCGCGTCGGGAACATCCACTGGGTGATCCACGGCAATCTTCGGCCCACCCGCGTAGTCGTCAGTCTCCACGACGGCCATTGTCCCGTTCGCGAGGAGCACGCGAACCTCTTCGGGGTAGAGCTTGCACCAGTGGTTGTTGGGATTGAGGATGAGGGTGGCGCCGAGCGAGAGCTCGAAGAGCTGTCGACCACTCAACTCCACGATCCGGACGCGACCACGGCCTGCGGCCTTGGCCTTTCCCATGTCGGAAAAGAAGGGAAGTAACAGCTCTCCGTCCGGGGCATTGAACTGGATGAGCCGAAGACGACCGGTCGTGTCAGCCAACGGCGCGTGGGCAAACACGCGCGCGTCGAGCAGTGCTCGGAAGAACTCCGGCTCCAATCGCTTGTCTGCGATCGATGCCTCGAGCAAACGATTGAGTTGCGACGATGGAGTGCGCATACGCCGAGCACGAGCAAGCAACTAGGGGCCCATATTTTCGCGCAACCTGTCCAGCTGCGGGAGTGGTCCGCTGCATTACCCAGTCGCACGCACTTGTGACTTCGCGCCTTGATCTTTTCTTTGCGTTCAGTTTCATTCACGACTACGCCCACGGATTGCTGCGGCAGTACCTGCCGCACGGAACGGACCTGTCGGTCCATTCCCAAGCCGCGCTAAACAAGATTGCATTAAGCTCGTATCCGCGTCCCAGGGAAACCTTGGGCTTCAGAACGCCGGCCTATCGGCTGAGCGAGTGTGTTGCGCCGACCGATTGAGACCGCCGTCTGTTGAATACAACAAAGTCCGTTGGTGTCTATGAAGCCCGGGGCGATTCAGGGATGGCACGGCTTTGCGTCTTCTTGCTGCTTATGCTGGCCGGCTGCAGCCAGACGACGAGGCCCGATTTTGCGCGGCTCTACGCTGATACAGGCAGCCAACAGCCCCCCGTGGTCGTCATACATGGCGTGCTTGGCGCGCGCCTGGCCGATTCCGAAGGCCGCGAGCGCTGGCCGGGTGGCGTGGGTCGGCTAGCCCTGTCGGACTACGACGATCTCGCCCTGCCGATCGACCCGGTGAGCCTGCGGCCGCGCGACGATGGCCTGCGGCCCACCGACATCTTCGAGGGTGCCGCCGGGCTCGATTTCTACGGAGCCCTGCTGCGCACCCTTGAACAGGGTGGCGGTTACCGCCGCGCCAAGGTTGGCGCGCCGCCGCCGGCCGGCCGGCACTACTACGTCTTCACCTACGATTGGCGGCAGGACAACATCGACAGCGTCCGTGCGCTGGATGCGCTGCTTGCGCGGATTCGCGCCGACCACGGCGATCCTGGCCTGCAGGTCGACCTGATCGCACATTCCAACGGCGGATTGATCGCCCGCTACTACGCCCGCTATGGCGCCGTCGACCTGCTGGACGGCAATCAGTTCGTCGTCACGCAGGCCGGAGCCCTGCGGATTCGCAGGATGGTCCTGCTCGGCACGCCGAACTTCGGTTCGGTCGGTGCGCTGCACGGCATGATCGTAGGCCGAAAAGTGGTCTTCGGGAGCATGATGCCCGAAGTCCTCATGACCATGCCGTCGCTCTACCAGCTGTTCCCGCATGCGCTCAACACTTGGCTGATTGGCCACGACGGCCGGCCACTGGACAGGGATCTTTTCGATGTCACGATCTGGCGTCGGTTCGAATGGGCGGTGTTCGACCCCGAGGTGCGCGCGCGCATCCGCAAGCATCATTCCGGGGACGATCCCGAACGGTACCTTGCCACGCTGGAGCGATATCTGGGCCACCACCTCGAGCGCGCGCGCCGCTTTACCTGGGCGCTTTCGGTTCCCGAGCCGACGCCAGGTATTGAACCCATCGTGTTCGGTGGAGACTGCGAACTGACGCCGGCGCGAATGCTGGCCGAAGAAGTGGCGGGAGAAACCGTGCTGCGGCTCGATCCAGGCGAAATAAGGAGGCCGCTGCCTGGCGTTGATTACGACCGGCTGATGCTGGAGCCCGGTGACGGTACGGTCACCAAGGCCTCGCTGCTGGCGCGCGATGTGCTTGACCCGTCCCGTCAGCGCCATGCGTACAGCCACTTCCCCCATGACTACGCGTTTTTCCTCTGCGTCGCCCACGACCAGCTGACCGGCAACACCAGCTTCCAGGACAACCTGCTGCACGCCCTGCTCAGCATCGACCGGTGATCAAGACCCGTGGGGGTCCGGCTACTTCCTGGCGAGCGCCCGGCCAGCAGGATCGCCACGACGACATGCGGCGCGGCCGCAGGCCACCACAGAATCCCGACGGATCCATGCGTGATGCCGACGAAATCCATGTAAACCGCGGCGAGCGCGCTGTAGAGCGTCATTCCCTGCAGCCCTCGCCCGGTGCTGCCGGGCCGGCACGCCGACACGCCCGACCAGGTCGTGCCCAGCGAGACCTCGGCCAGAGGGGACTGCAGGCGGGAAACCACGGGCATCCCTTGCAAGGCGGGAAGCGACGGGGTGCCGCTGTGCCTTTGGCCTGGCCGGCAGGGTTCCTGGATCGGTTCTGGGGCCGGGGCGTGTACCCGAGCGTCCGCTGGCCGCGGTCAGCCTCGAACCGCTGGGTGGGCGGGCATTCGCAGGGACTTCTGGTTGGTCGCACTCACTTCTGAATCTGTCACAGCGGAACAACGGCAGCGACCGCTGCTGTCGCCGGCCCAACCACACGGGCATGGGTTCATTGCCGCCACCAGTTGAAAGCGTGCGGGGAACTCCATGCTGCGCGCGGCCCGCGAAACGGTGACTGTGCCGGACTCCAGTGGCTCGCGTAGCACCTCCAGCGCGTGGCGATTCCACTCCGGCAACTCGTCCAGGAACAGAACGCCGTTGTGCGCAAGCGAAATTTCGCCGGGCCGCGGATGCGAGCCACCGCCAACCAGCGCAACCGCACTTGCGGTGTGATGCGGCGAACGGTAAGGACGTTGCCGCCAGCGACTGGAGTCAACGCCGCGCCCGCTGATCGAGGCGATTGCCGCGGATTCCAGTGCTTCTTCCTCGCTTGCCTCGGGCAGGATGCCGGGCAGGCGCGAGGCCAGCAAGGTCTTGCCGCAGCCGGGTGAGCCCAGCAGCAGCAATGTATGGCACATTACACCCCATGACATTGGCCTACACGTACATCCGCTTCTCTACGCCCGAACAAAGTGACGGGCATAGCTTGGAAAGACAGCAAGCAGCTATCGATGCGTTTGTACGCGAGAAGAACTTGACGCTCACGGAGAGCAGTGCATTCCAAGACTTGGGCGTCTCCAGTTATCGAGGCGCCAACCTGCGCAACGGCTTGGGGAAGTTCATTGCAGAGGTAGACGCTGGCCGAGTGCCAAAGGGTTCGTACCTCTTGGTTGAGTCGCTGGACAGGCTCTCTCGCCAGAAGGTGATGGATGCACTGTCTTTGCTGGTGTCTCTGATTGACAAAGGCATCAGGATTGTCCCGCTTAATGATGACGGGGCGCAGGTGCTGGATAAGGAGTCGGGGCTCGCGCCGCTGGTCATGGCGCTGAGTGTCATGCATCGCGCCAATGAAGAGTCTGAAACGAAGTCCAAGCGAGTGAAGGCAGCGTGGCAGGCGAAGCGTAGGAATGCTGCGAACAAGCCCGTTAGTCGTAGAGCCCCGGAATGGCTGAAGTTCGATGAAGCGACTAGCTCGTTCAAACCCATCCCGGAACGCGTCGACGCAGTCAGAAAAATATACGAGTTGGCCGATGCCGGTCTTGGGCGCGGGCGCATCGTGAAGTACCTCAACACCAACGGCTTTGTCAGCTTCCGAAATCCTGATGAGGGCTGGCAAAACTCATCCGTCTCAAAGATTCTTCGAAATCGCTCCCTCATAGGCTTCTATCAGCCCCATCGCATGTATTACGACTCGGCGACGGGTGTAAAGAAGCGAGTACCTGACGGCGACGAGGTGCCGGACTACTACCCGAAGGTGCTTGACGAAGACCTCTTCCTGCGAGTGAACGCGAGGCAGTACGCTCCGATTGCTTCACTCGTTGGTCGGCAGGGGGAGACGCTGACGAACTTGTTCACTGGATTTGTGTACTGCCACTGGTGCGGCGCTCCAATGTCCATGGCGAACAAGGGACCCGGACGCAAGGGCGGGCGCTACCTTGTATGCTCCAGGGGGCGCCGTGGCAAGGATTGCAAGTACAGGTCGTGGAAGTACGATGACGTGGAGATGTACGTTCTCTACGCCCTGCGGCAGCTTGATTTGGCAGCTGTGCTCGCTGGTGTGGACACCAACCAGCGTCGGCAGCAAATCCGTACTGAACTCGCGCGTGTTTCGTTGGAGCTGGCCGAGTCAGAACGGCGACTCGCGAGTCTATCCGAGGAGCTTGTTTTGCAGGCCCCCACCAACATTAGGACCCTTGTCAATGTGATTGCCACACTGGAAGGGGTGGCGGATGAGCAGAGGAAACGCGCCGAAGAGCTCCAAACGGAAGATGCGGCTCTTGGAATGACCGTTGACGACCCCGGCACATTTGCTCAGAACTTGTTGCGCCTGTACGACGAGATGGCGTCAGCGCAGACGCAGCAACTCTATCTTCTCCGGGTCAGGCTTAGGCAGCACATCTCGCGCCTTCTGAGTCGGATTGACGTCATGGCTGTGGGTAAAGGGGAACCAACTGTTACGAAGGACGGTAACAATTCTCCCAAGCTCTTCCTCACATTCAAGGATGGTCGACGAAGAATGGTGTTGCCAATAGGCAGGAACAGTGTCCACATCGCGGACCTGCCCCCCGCTGCCTAGGTCTACTCGATAAGGCAGAGAGCTCGACTCTCTGCCTTAAGGGCCTAATGGCCGGTAGGTACTTCGGTCACAAGTCGACGAAAAGCCAAACTTGTTTGGACCCCGCACTCATCGTGGCGTGAACTCGATGGCATCCGTAACCGCAATTCCATTCAAGCGACCACCGACGACTGCCACGCCAAACCCACAGACGTAAGCGCCTCTATTGTCCATCATCGGGGAAGAAGCCCCGCCCTTCATCAGAGAGCCCTCATTCACTCTTGCATTGGTTGCTTGCCCCGACGAACGGAAGAGTAGTCCATCTGTTGAGCTAGCGGTCTGTAAGGTCCCTGAGAACAGAGTCTCGTTGGCAGTCTTGATTGGGACGGTAATCCCCCCGCAGATTAGCTGACGCCAAAAGTGGAATTTTCTCGTACCCTTTTCCGAGGAGAGGTTCCATGAAGACATCCCGTTTCACCGATAGCCAGATCATCACGGTACTCAAGCAGGCCGAGGCCGGCACGCCCGTGCCGGAGCTGTGTCGCGAGCACGGAATCAGTTCTGCGACGTTCTACAAGTGGCGCAGCAAGTTCGGCGGCATGGACGCATCGCTGATGTCCCAGCTCAAAGAGCTGCAGGAGGAGAACCGGCGCCTGAAGAAGATGTATGCCGAATCGCAGATGACCGCCGAAGTACTCCGCGAGGCGATGGCAAAAAAATGGTGAGGCCATCTCAACGCCGGGAGATGGCCAGGTGGGCAGTGGCGAACAGGGCGCTGAGCATCCGGCACGCCTGCCAAGCGTTTGGGGTCAGCCAGACCTGCTACCGCTATCAAGCCAAAGCGAGCGAAGAAAACGTGCGGATTGCCGATTGGCTTGTCCGGCTGACCACGGCCTATCGCGACTGGGGATTTGGCCTGTGCTTCCTGCACCTGCGCAACGTGAAGGGCTTTGGCTGGAACCACAAGCGGGTGTATCGCATCTATCGGGAGCTGGAGTTGAACCTACGGATCAAACCGAAGAAGCGGTTGGTGCGCGAGCGGCCGGAGCCTTTGGAGGTGCCGGAGACGATCAACCAGGTCTGGTCGATGGACTTCATGCACGACCAGCTGGCTGATGGCCGCAGCTTCCGGCTATTCAACGTGCTCGATGACTTCAACCGCGAGGGACTCGGGATTGAGGTCGATCTGTCGCTGCCATCGGCCCGGGTCATCCGGTCACTGGAGCAGATCATCCAATGGCGCGGCAAGCCAAAGGTCATTCGCTGCGACAACGGCCCCGAATACCTCAGTGGTGCGCTACTGACCTGGGCCGAACGCGAAGGCATCCGGATCGAGCACATCCAGCCGGGCAAGCCACAGCAGAATGCTTACGTCGAACGCTACAACCGCACCGTCCGCTATGCCTGGCTGGCCACGACCTTGTTCGACACCATCGAGCAGGTGCAGAACAAGGCCACGCGCTGGCTATGGACGTACAACCACGAGCGCCCCAACATGGCGCTCGGCGGCATCACGCCAGCAATGAAACTGGCGATGGCCGCATAGCTCCACTTTTGGCAGCCGCTAAAAGCGGGGGGATTACCGGACGATTACATTCTTGGCGAGCCCTTCAAAGTAGACGACTTGACCATTTCTCAGTCGGCTAGGGTCAGTCGTGCGGTCAATGAGCCCGCCGGATGCATCGATACTTCCGTTCCTGACGGCATGCACTAAGTCGACTTTTAACTCGATGCAGGAGCTCGTCTGCCCTCGTTGAACTCCGGGGTAGCGTGCGAGGTAGCTGGGCAAATCGGCGGCAATCTCATCGAGGGAATGTGACCCTGAGTCACGCGCGCAGGCTGTTACGTTGACGAGAGCAGCGGACAGAATGGCAATGCCAATTGATATGCGCTTCGGTTGCCCAGGGGCCGAACGGTTCAGAGGTTGGTTCATCGTTGGAAAGCATCCTTGTTGATGGCTGGACTAGGAAAGAGACGGTGAGACTTCCGGTAGCTCGCCAGTTTGGGTCCTTACGTGACCGGAGCGGGGCTCTCGCATTGAGTGATAGCTCGCTCCAGTCACGGTAGCTCTGGCTGCTTAAAACACATGCACCTTAGCAAGCACAAGAACCCTGGGAATGCCTGTCCTGCAAGGGTTTCGGCGACTTATCAGTTGCCCGTTCTCGCAAGAACTAACAATGCTCCAGCGGGCATCGTGCTACAGATAATGTAGCATACGGCAGTGCTCGAGATGGCCATCCTGTAGACCGCTACAGGATGGTCTCCGTCTCGGCTTATGGCGCTCCCAAAACTTCGCAGTCTGTTCACCAAGCGCTTGAAGGACGCGCGCTTGGCATTGGGCATCTCGCAGCGAGAGCTTGGGCGGCGGATTGGGTTGGCGGAGGATGTCGTGTCCAGTAGGGTGACAAGGTACGAGCTGGGAACTTCTGAGCCAGATTTCGCGACCGCTGGTAGGTTGGCGAAGGAGTTGGGGGTGCCACTTGCTTACCTTCTTGCTGACACCGAAGTACTAGGTGACATCATCCTTCTTGCTGCGACGCTATCACCAGCCGAGCAACGAAAGTTGGCTGCTGAGTTGCGGGCCGGTCGTGCAGGGAAGCCCTCATCGTCTGCATAGAGGAGTCCGAGTGAAGATTCAGATTCGTTGCGTCGATGAGCATGGCAACTACATTCGTACTCTGACGGGAGAGGCGCTGCCGCCCCACCCCCGCCTGGTGGCACCTGTGGACTGCCAAGTTGCCCTGACTGATGATGATTTCAGTCGGCTGAAGCGTGCCTTCCTGCGTTTCACGCGCTCTATCGAGGCGCGCCAGACCATCGGTGACATTGGCCTAGCATTCAATAATGGGCAACTATTGGCCTCGAGAAAGCCTAGGCACTCTGACGTCAAGGTGCTTGCCATGGAGATGCGGCCTTTCTTTCTTGAGAAAGACCCTCTCTGCTTCACCAAACTTCTTTCGCTGCGTTCGCTTGGGGCGGTGGAGAACTTGCGGCCTTGCTTGAGACAACATCGCCTGCGATGGGAGAACAGTGCTTTCGAGGGCAGGATGTCGATGGCTGTTGATGGCGCGAACTTGAACACGTCTGCCGTGGTGAGGGCATGGTTCAATGACGACTTCTTCCACTCCGAGTCGGACAGAACCAGTGAGCTTTCACTAGCCCAGCTCGTTTCGTACGCGGGCGGGGAAGACCAGGCTATGTCGCTTCTAACTCATCATATGATTGAGTCGCTCAGGGTGGTGGCTGAGTTCTTCCAAGACATCTACGACGTGTCCGCTGAGTTCAGGGTGTGGTCGGCCACCGTCCCGGGATGGACTAAGAAGAGCTAGGTCTCTTGTTCGCGAGCAGCTTGCAAGGCTCGATAGACGCTACTTCGACCAATTGCAAATCTCTCAGCCAATTGTTCAATGCTGAAGCCTTCTTCCAGTCGCATCTTCCTAATGCGTGCCTCTTGGGCTTCAGTGAGCGCCTTCTTGCGTCCGAATTTGGTTCCGTTCTTTTGAGCGAGAGCAATGCCATCACGTTGGCGTTCGGCGCGGATGTCGGCCTCGAACTCTGCAAACGCCCCCAAGAGATTGAACATCAGCTTGCCCTCAGAGGAGTTTGTATCCAAACCCTGGTCGAGGACGCGGAGGCTGACGTTCTTGTGCTTAAGGTGGTCAGCTATTCTGGCGAGGTCCAGTACGGAGCGCGCGATGCGGTCGAGGCGGGAAACGACTAGGACATCGCCATCTCGCACATAGTCAAGGGCGTCTTGAAGTGCAGGGCGATTTTCGGCCTGGCGTCCTGAGCGCTTCTCTTGGTAGACCCTGGTGCATCCTGCATTCGAAAGTTTCTCCAGTTGCACGTCTAGAGACTGGCCTGCTGAGCTGACACGTGCGTAGCCGACGACTTCCATCTTGGTTGTCCCAAAAACTCTTAAAGGTTGTGAGAATATCATTTTGGGATGAGTTGTGGAACGGTGGTTCGGTAGTCCCATGAGGTATACAAATTGAGAACTCCACGCCGCCATGGAAGGCTATGCTGCACACATGAGAACGCCACCTGCACTCGTTACTCCCGCGTTGCTGACTTGGGCCAGAGAAGCGGCTGGATTGAGCGTCTCCGGCTTGGCGGGAGCTATTGGTCAAGCGGAAGAGCGTGTATTGGCTTGGGAAGAAGGAATCGAGCAGCCGTCCATGGCTCAGCTGCGCGACATCGCGGACAGGCTGAAAAGGCCAACAGCAACTTTCTTCCTTCCTGAGCCTCCGCCCGAGAAAGGACGGCGACAAGTCGACTTCAGAACTCTTCCGGAGACTAGTGAATCGGGAATGGGTGTCGCATTGGAGCTAGAGCTCCGACTGGCCGAGCTTAAGCGTCAGGATGCGTTGGACTTGGCTGAGGAGCTTGAGGTCCCATTGCCTGAGTTCACCTTTAGGGCATCTCTTAAGGATGACCCTGAAGTCGTTGGTTCCAAGCTCAGGCGCTGGCTGGATGTCCCGGCTCCCGGCAACCGACTTTGGCGCGACAAGTACACGGCGTTGAAGACTTGGCGGGAGGCGATTGAACGAGTGGGTGTTCTCATCATGCAAGCCTCCGGTATTCCGGTGAGCGTGATGAGGGGATGCGCGTTGGCGTCTTTCCCGCTGCCAGTCGTCATTGTCAACGGGGGTGACGCACCGGCAGGTCGCACCTTTACCCTGCTTCATGAGCTCGGCCACCTTGCACTGGGACAAGACAGTCTCTGTGACCTTGTGGATGGAACTGGAACGCGTTCGCCCTTGAAGGAGAGCATTGAGGTCTTCTGCAACCACATTGCCGGCGCCGCATTGGTCCCCATGGATGCGCTCCTAAGCTCACGGACCGTCGTTGAGGGACTGCGGCGGAACGCAGAAGGTGAGTGGGATGATTCCTCCTTAATTGAACTATCAAGGCAGTTCGGTACCTCTTCAGAGGTTGTGCTTCGTCGTCTAGTGATTGGGCGTGCCGCATCCCCTGACTTCTATGGACATTGGCGAGCTCAACAACAGCGGGCAATGGAAGGGGCCTCGAGCGACGACGGAGGGTTCGTTGAGTACTTCCGGCGTGTGGTGAATCACAACGGGAGAGTATTCACCCGCTTGGTGGTTGATGCGTACCAGCGTGAGCTCATTACAGGGACTGAACTCTCTCGCATGCTAGGGACCAAGCTTTTGCATCTGCCGAAAATTCAGGCGGAGGTAGGGATGCCGGAGACACTTCGATGAGCTATAGCTTTGATACGAGTGCACTCATAGAGCCTTGGACTCGCCGATATCCCCCGGACCTGTTCCAGCCCATTTGGGGGTGGCTGGAGAACCTGGTCGACCAGGGGCACGTGGCTGCTATTGACGAAGTCAGGCATGAACTCCACCGACAGGAAGACGAGCTATCGGCTTGGACGAAAAGTCAGGAAAAGCTGTTTGTACCTGCCAGCGCAGATGTGCAGACCGCACTGAGGGATGTTCTCATCGCTTTCCCGAACTTGGCAGACCATGAGCGAGACAGGTCCGGTGCGGACCCGTGGGTGGTCGCATACGCTCTTTCGGCGGGGAGAAGCGTCGTTACCTACGAAACGATGGGGAAGGCTTCAAAGCCTAAGATTCCCAATGCTTGCGCCCACTTCGGCATTGGGTGCCTATCGTTGGTTGACGTGCTTCGCCAGACTGGCTATCGCTAGCCCGCCCAGCTGTGCGTATTGACTGACAGTCAAAAAATATTGACAGGACCCTTCTGAGCCCCTATCTTGGGTCCTAGGCCGAGTGACATCGCTCGGTTGATGTTCTCGGTGGTATGAGTTCCTCCTTCTGTTCGCTGAAAGCAAGAGCTAGCTAATCGGTTCTCGATGAAGTGAGAACGCTTCATGTCCATTCATGGAGCTATGCGCTGTGCACACGTCTCGAGCCTAGGCCCGATTCGTCGTACGAAGTGATGTGCAAGTTGATGGGCACGTTACAGAGCGTTTAATGGTGATTGGCTTGTTGTATCGGGTTGGCCCCTTCCGGCTTCTTGCTATGGGCACGGGCAATGTCGCCCGGATTGAAGGAGAGTCCATTGGACGCTCGCACGACAGAGAACAGCGTTGCAGTACTCAAACGTATTCGTGACGCTCATCAAGGCCAACTCGATACAAGTGTTATCGCGGAAATTGACGCTGTCATTGCCCTGCTTGAAGAGAGCAACGACATCGAGAAATTGAAGGCCAAGGAGACATTGGGCTTTCGGGTTCTTACGCTAATCGCGGACTTAGTTCGGTTGTTGACGAACGTGTCCGAACTGATGAAGTGAAGGAATAGGCGATGCACAACAAGCCTTTCATGTTTTCTGGAGGTTCCTCTTATGAACATCGGGAGCGCGATACGCATGTGTCGCATTCGTCGTCAGCTAAGCCAAGCGGAACTGGCGCAGCGCGCAGGATGTTCGGTTTCATATCTGTCGCTTCTGGAGAACTCCAAGAGAGACCCCACGCTATCTACTGTGTCTTCTATAGCCAGTGCGTTGGGTATCCCGACAGAGATTCTGTTCTTCTTGGGTGCCGAGAAGGGCGAGCTTGCCGGTCTCAATGCCGAGCTGGCCGGTCAGTTGGCCATGGTGGCATTGGACCTGCTGAATGAGCCGAGTGCCCCCCCTAGCTACCCTCATGGGAGCATCCAAAGCCTCGCGGCGCTGTCTCGCACGCTCGGCGTGCCAGCCGACAAACTACTGCAGATAGCCAAAGATGCCGACAATAGCTACAGATTGGCAAAGCCAATCGTAAAAGCTGATGGCTCTGTGAGACGTCCTGTCGACGCCAGGGTGAGGCTGAAAGGCGTCCAAGTCCGGATTAAAGAGCGGATTCTGGACCAAGTCAGGTTCCCGGACTACCTCACCGGAAGTCTCAAAGGGAAGGACGCAGTTGCAAATGCTCGTCTGCACGTTGGAGCGTCGGTGGTCGTGTGTGAGGACGTAGCCGGCTTCTTTCCGGCCACCAGTTCACCGGCCGTGCTTGGCATCTGGCGAGGATTCTTCGGCTTCTCTACTGAGGTGAGCGAACTGCTGACTCAGCTGACTACGCTGAACGGGGCATTGCCTGAGGGGGCCGTAACGAGTTCCCATCTCGCAAATCTGGCCTTTTGGCGCGAAGAGCATGCTTTGTATGAGGAGCTGCATCGTGAGGGCATTCGCTATTCCCGATATGTTGACGACGTATCGGTGTCGTCTGTGAATCAGCTCAGTAGACAGGAGCTTGCTGCTTGCATATCTCGCGTCTATACGATGATGGGGCGGAACGGATATCGCCCCAAAAGAGCAAAGCAGCAGATTCAGTGGGCTAATGGCCCTGTTCTAGTGACAAAGCTTCAGACTAATACCCGAGTCGCCCTTACGAAAAAGGAACGACACGCGATACGGGGGGCTGTGCATGGCCTGGAACGGATGGCTCTAGCCGGGCCTTCAGATGAGCTGCTGAGGCGCCTGAGCAGTGTGTCGGGGCAAGTCGCTCGCCTGCGACGACTTCATCCAAATGAGGGCCAAATGCTGAAGGGTAGGCTTGATGCGCTCAGAAGACTGCTGACAGCAGCAGTCTAGGACAGGCGAGCAATCTTGGGCTTAGTGAAGGCGCTGAAGCTGCTTTGACGTCATGTTCTCGACTACGACACCTTCGAGGCCCGACGGGCGAATGAAGAACACGCTGTTACCCCGCTCGTTCGGCCATGAGCCAATGTCCTTAGCCAAATAGGACGCAAGACCGTCGCTGTCGGTCACCTTTCGGACATCCGTTCTCTCCGCCGCAGACATCGTCTGTCCGTGTTCGTCACGAAGCCATTCTGCTGTGCGAATCACTGCGGACCTAAGACGTTCCTCGCATACATCCTCCAAGTCGTGCACCAGCACGTGGAAATGTAGCCTGCCTCTCAGTTCCTGGCTGAGTTGGTGCCTTTCCGCGACGACCGTAGCATGCATGCCAGCCCTCTTCTTCGACCATCTAGGTCCCCACATCTCTCTGTTGATGTACTTCGTTGCTTCCCAAAGAGCCTTGATGCATTGGGAGTCGGAATAGGGACGCATGAATGACAAGGTCCACAGGTATGAGTCTTTGCTGAGTTCGGATAGGAACTGCCTCCACCCCTCCACGCAAGAATTCTTCTTCTTGTGCTCTGCCGTGTTCCATGGTGCAGGTTCAACCTGCAGTACTCCGCGATACCTCGAATAGTTTGAAATTGTTTCTTTGTGCGTCATGTTCGTCTACAAATTTTGGATGCTTCTTCCCTTTATTGGGGTGGGGACCTGACTGCGGGTCTAGCCTCAGCAGCGGGTGGCGGAACTGCCACAACGAATATTTAGAGCCGAGTGAGCAACGCTGCAAATTCTCCAATTTGCTGCTTTTCAAAAAGGGGTGTAATGGCTTCCAAATGGAAGAAGATGGTGGCCGCCAGCCGCGGCAATTTCCAGCGCACGCCGCGCATGTTGCTGACCGCGCACATCGCTGAGGTCGGCCAGCGCGGCGGTTTCGGTTGGCGGCACCTGCGCATCGGGCAGCTGTTTGCTGCCGCTCAGTGCGGCGCAGACTTCCAGCAGCGTGCGAGCGACCTTGATCTCGGCGTGTTGGGCCAGCGCTGCTTCGCTCGCGTTGCCTGGCGGCACGATCAGGCAGCGCTGGGCGTTGGCGGCTGAAATGGCGGCGGGCAAGGCGCCATCTACCGCGCGTAGCTCGCCGGTCAGTGCCAGTTCGCCGATGAACTCGTAGCTGGCCAGTGCGTTGCGGTCGATCTGGCCGCTGGCGGCGAGAATGCCGAGTGCGATCGGCAGATCAAAACGGCCGCCTTCCTTGGGTAGATCGGCCGGCGCAAGATTGATGGTGATACGGCGCGCCGGATAGTCGAACTGCGCGCAGAGGATGGCGGCGCGCACCCGGTCGCGCGATTCGCGTACCGCGGCCTCGGGCAGGCCGACGATCTGGGTGAAGGGCAGGCCGCCGGACAGGTGGACTTCCACCTGCACCAGCGGTGCATGCACACCCGCGCGGGCGCGGCTGTGCACCAAGGCCAGGCTCATGGCCCGGTGCTCAGGCGTTGTTGTCGGTGGCGCGGCTTTCCAGGGCGGCGACGGCCAGTTCCAGCGCGTCGAGCTTTTCACGGGTGCGCAGCAGGACAGCACGCTGCACGTCAAATTCTTCGCGGGTGACCAGGTCCAGCTTGCCAAGCCCGGCCTGCAGTGCGCTCTTGAAGGTGGCCTGCAGTTCTTCGCGCGAATCGCGCAGGCCCGGCGGCACCAGGTCGCTCAGGCGGCGGGCCAGTGCATCGATGTGGTTGAGGTCGATCATGGGGGTTCTCCGCAGGGGTGGGCCTAGCGTGGAAGCTGGCCGCCCATGGCGGGCATCGGTATCCGTTTTGACTATGGGTAAGGATAGTCCGGATGCAGGCGGGTGGCACGTTGCCGTCTCGGGGTATGCTTCCGCTATCACCCAAGGAGCCGACCAATGAAGATGATCATGGCCATCGTCAAGCCGTTCAAACTGGACGACGTGCGCGAGGCGCTGGCCGAGCGCGGCGTGGCCGGTATCACCGTCACCGAGGTCAAGGGTTTTGGTCGGCAGAAGGGCCATACCGAGCTGTATCGCGGTGCCGAGTACGTGGTCGATTTCCTGCCGAAGGTGAAGATCGAGGTCGCGGTGACCGATGCGCAGGCCGATGAAGTGGTGGAGGCCATCGTCAAGGCCGCCGGCACCGGCAAGATCGGCGACGGCAAGGTATTCGTGTACGACCTGGGCAGCGTGGTGCGGATCCGCACCGGCGAGCTGGATGGGGATGCGCTTTGAGGTTTGGGGTTTTGGGGATTTGAAGCTTTAGAGCTTTAAAGCACCCCTCCCCAGCCCTCCCCTGCGCTATGCGCAAGGGAGGGAGCAGAGCTTGGCCCCTCCCTTTGGCGCAGCCAAAGGGAGGGTTGGGGAGGGGTAGCTTTGGCCTTAGCCTTTGATCCACCGATAAAGCCGCTTCCACGCATTACGCACCGCCTGCACCCAGCCCGGCTCGGCCAGCGCCGCGGCCTGTTCGGCGGAAGGCTTCTGCCCGGTTAGACGCTGGCGCATCTTCACCAGATTCTTCATGTCGCTGCGGCGCAGCTGGCGGAAGATCGGCCAGTTGCGCAGCCAGCGCGGTGCCCGCAGCGCCGAGGTGAAGTCCAGCAGCACCGGTACACCGGCACTGACCACGACATTGGTGCCATGCAGGTCGTTGTGGGTAATGCCGGCTGCATGCAGGCGCGCCAGGGCGTTCTGCAGCTGGTCGAAGACTTCCTGGCTCACGCCCTGCACGCCGGCGCTCAAGGTGTCGCCGGGGATGAATTCCATGCCCAACGCCAGGCCGCCCAGGGTGCCGAGCAGCGCAGGCGCGTGCTTCCAGCCTTGCAGGCGCTTGAGCACCTTGGCTTCGCGGCGTACCAGCAGGCGTGCCACCGGGGAGAGGGGGGTGCCCTGATAGCGGCGGTAGTCCTTGACCACGGCCGGGCGGCCATCCAGTTCGGTGCGGTAGACATCAGGCTCGAGCAGGCGTTCGCCGCGCTTGAGCAAATGGTGGACGGGAACAACGGCGTGATCGCCGTCGAAACTGGGCAATGTGTTCATCAAAACCTTCCTGACGCGGGCATGGCGCGGAAAGCGTCTTGCAAAGCCGGTCTAACGAGCCCTGGGCGGGCGGGGATGTGCGGCAATTATAAAACTGCACAGTCCATGAATTGCTGAATGTAAAAAAAATGTAGGAGTCAGGCGCCGGAAAGGATTGTTGCGGCCATGTGAATGATGAGAGCCCGCCTGTCTGCGTCCTGGCCGGAAAACGAAAAACCCCGCGCCATTGCCGGCGCGGGGTTGGGTTCACGGCGCTGGCAGGGGGCTTATTCGCCGAGTGCCTTGGCCACGAACGGCGGGCTGACCAGCACGCCGGTGTGCAGTGGGGCGGTGTAGTACAGGGTGTCGAACGGCTTGGCGGCCGAATCGGCCTCGCGGAAGCCAAAGCCGAAACCGGCCTGCTTGCTGGCCACGGTCACCGACCACCAGCCGGTCGGGTAGCACGGCTGCGGGAACGGCAGGGTCTTGAACGACTGGAAGCCGGCCTTGCCCATTTCCGAACGCATGTCCTTGATCAGCTCCAGGAGGGCCAGCGGCGACTCGCTCTGCTGCACCAGCAGGCCGTCGTCCTTCAGGGCGCGGAAGCAGCTTTCGAAGAAGGCCTTGTTGAACAGGCCTTCGGCCGGGCCGACCGGGTCGGTGGAGTCGACGATCACCACGTCCACGCTGCCCGGGGCGCAGTTGGCCATATAGGCCACGCCGTCGTCGAACAGCAGCTCGGCGCGGGCGTCACCGTTGGATTCGCACAGTTCCGGGAAGTACTTCTCGGCCATGCGGGTGACCTGCTCGTCGATATCGCACTGGGTGGCGCTCTCCACGCCCGGGTGCTTGAGCACCTCGCGCAGGGTGCCGCAGTCGCCGCCGCCGATGATCACCACGCGCTTGGGCGCCGGGTGGGTGAACAGCACCGGGTGGCTGATCATCTCGTGGTAGAAGAAATTGTCCTTGGTGGTCAGCATCATGGCGCCGTCGATGACCATCAGCTTGCCCCAGTCGGTGCTGTCATAGATCTCGATCTTCTGGAACGGCGACTGCACCTCGTCCAGCTTGCCGGTGATGCGGAAACCAATAGCCGAACCGGTCGGCTGGAAGTGTTCGATGAACCAGTTTTCGTTGGAGGTCATGATGATTCCTGGGTGCAATGGACTTTTCCCTTCTCCCGCCAGCGGGAGAAGGTGCCCCAAAGGGGCGGATGAGGGCAGCGGTGAGCCTGCCACAGCAGGGTTTCACCCGTAATCTGGCCCTGAACCCCGATTCAGTCAGGCTGGTCAGTCAGGCTGGGGGAAAGGCGCGGGCGCGGATTGTAACGGACCCTTGCCCCGCTAGCGTTAGAATGCGCCTCCTTATTTATCCACAGCTGAGAGTTGCTACGCCGATGAGCGATTGGTCCCTCGAACAGGCCCGCAAGACCTATTCGATTCCGCACTGGTCTGATGGTTATTTCGACGTCGATGCCGCCGGGCACGTCGTGGTCCGTCCCGCAGGCGCCCAGGGCGCGGCGGTGTCGTTGCCGCAGGTGGTCGATTCGGCGCGTGCCGCCGGCGCCAAGCTGCCGTTGCTGGTGCGCTTCCCGGACATCCTCGGCCAGCGCCTGGGCAAGCTGCAGGCAGCTTTCGCCCAGGCCCAGTCCGACTGGGACTACGCTGGCGGCTATACCGCGGTCTACCCGATCAAGGTGAACCAGCACCGTGGCGTGGCCGGCACCCTGGCCAGCCACCACGGCGAAGGCTTCGGCCTGGAAGCCGGTTCCAAGCCGGAGCTGATGGCGGTGCTGGCGCTGAGCCGGCCGGGCGGGCTGATCGTCTGCAACGGCTACAAGGACCGCGAGTACATCCGCCTGGCCCTGATCGGCCGCAAGCTCGGCCTGCAGACCTATATCGTCATCGAGAAGCCGTCCGAGCTGAAGCTGGTGCTGGAGGAATCCAAGGCACTGGACGTGAAGCCGGGCCTCGGCGTGCGCATGCGCCTGGCCTCGCTGGGCGCCGGCAAGTGGCAGAACAGCGGTGGCGACAAGGCCAAGTTCGGCCTGTCCCCGCGCCAGCTGCTGGACCTGTGGAAGGCGCTACGTGACACCGAGTACGCCGATTGCCTGAATCTGCTGCATTTCCACATGGGCAGCCAGATCAGCAATGTGCGCGACATCGCCAACGGCATGCGCGAGGCCACCCGTTACTTCGTCGAGCTGTCGCAGCTGGGCGCGAAGATCAGCCACGTCGATGTCGGCGGCGGCCTGGGTATCGATTACGAAGGCACCCGTTCGCGCAGCTACTGCTCGATCAACTACGGCCTCAATGCCTACGCCAGCAACATCGTGCAGCCGCTGGCCGAAGCCTGCGAAGAGCATGCGTTGACGCCGCCGCGCATCATCACCGAATGCGGCCGCGCGATGACCGCGCACCATGCGGTGCTGATCGCCAACGTGTCGGAGGTTGAGCAGGCAGCCGAAGGCCGCGTGCCGGAAGCGCATGACGACGAGCCGGCGGCGATCCGCCACCTGCGCGAGATCCACGAGGAACTCGACCAGCGCCCGGCGGTGGAACTGTTCCAGGAAGCCCAGCATTTCCACGCCGAGGGCCTGAGTGCCTATGCACTGGGCCAGATCGACCTGCCGCAGCGTGCGCGCATCGACGATCTGTTCTACGCCATCGCCAACGGCGTGCGCGCGCGCCTGAGTTACGACGAAAAGAGCCATCGCCCGGCGTTGGACGAATTGAATGATCGTCTGGTCGACAAGTACTTCGTCAACTTCAGCGTGTTCGAGTCGATCCCCGATGCCTGGGCAATCGACCAGGTGTTCCCGATCGTGCCGATCGAGCGCTTGAACGAGCGTCCCGAGCGTCGCGGCGTGATCGCCGACATGACCTGCGATTCCGATGGCATGGTCAAGACCTACGTCGAGAACGAAAGCCTGGACAGCTCGCTGCCGCTGCACGCGGTGCGTCACGGCGAGAGTTACCGCATCGGCTTCTTCCTGGTCGGCGCCTACCAGGAAATCCTCGGCGACATCCACAACCTGTTCGGCGACACCGACGCGGTGGAAGTGGTGGTCGAAGACGATGGCTACGTGATCACCCAGCAGCGTCGCGGCGACACCACCGATGTCATGCTGGACTACGTGGGCTACAGCCTGGCCGACCTGCGCACGGCCTACCGCGAGCGCGTGGCCGCCGCCGATCTGTCGGCAGAGCGTGCAGCGGAGTTGGATGCCGCATTGGAAGCGGGCCTGACCGGCTACACCTACCTGTCAGACGAACCGCTGGGCTAACAAAGCAAGCGAAACCAAAAGCCCCTCTCCCATCGGGAGAGGGGTTGGGGTGAGGGGAAGCTTCCAAGCAAGCAAACCCGACTTACCCCCGAAACACCTGAAACCCAGCAAACGACTGACTCACCGGCATCAGCTCGATGCGGTTGACGTTCAAGTGCGCCGGCAGCGTCGCTACCCAGAAGATCTGCTCGGCGATATCTTCGGCAGTCATCGGGCTGGCGCCGCCGTACAGCTGATCCGATGCGGCCTGGTTGCCGTGCGTACGCACCAGGGTGAACTCGGTTTCGGCCATGCCCGGCTCGATCGCGGTCACGCGCACGCCGGTACCGTGCAGGTCCGAGCGCAGGCCCAGCGAGAACTGGCTGACGAAGGCCTTGGTGCCGCCGTAGGCATTGCCGCCCGGGTACGGGTAGAGCGCGGCGGTGGAGCTGATGTTGATGATGGCGCCGCGCCGCTCGACCAGTTTGGGCAGCAGGTGATGGGTCAGCGTGACCAGCGCGGTGATGTTGGTGTCGATCATGGTGCGCCAGTCTTCCAGGCTGGCGTGCTGGGCTGCGGCCGTGCCCTGGGCAAGACCGGCGTTGTTGACCAGCAGGTCGATGTCGCGGAAGGCGGGCGGCAGGGCGGCCAGCGCGGCCTCCATCGCAGCGGCGTCGCGGATGTCGAAGGCGGCGGCGTGGATCTTGTCGGCGCCGAATTCTTCGACCAGCGGCTGCAGGCGCTCGGCGCGGCGACCGGTGGCGATCACTTTCCAGCCGGCCGCAGCAAAGCGACGGACGGCGGCGGCGCCGAAGCCGGAGGTGGCGCCGGTGATCAAAGCGGTCTTGGACATTGCGGAATCCTTGGGGCAGGGAAGTGAATTTTCGCACTGTGGCGGCGGAAGCGGGAGAAGGAATGGGGCAACGCCAAGCCTCATCTGTAGTGCCGAGCCATACTCGGCAGGGGCTTTATCGGTAAAGCTCAAAGCTCCCCTCATCCGCCCCTTCGGGGCATCCCCGCCTTCACAGGGACAGGCCCTACTCCCATAAACGGGAGAACGGAAAGCCAAGGCCAAGGCGCCCTCATCCCAACCCTTCTCCCGCAGGCGGGAGAAGGGCTAAAGCAACAGCCAAAGCAACAGCCAGAGCCAAATCCAAATCCAAAGCCAAAGCCAAAGCCAAAGCCAAAGCACCCCTCCCCAACCCTCCCCTTGGCTGCGCCAAAGGGAGGGGGCAGATTGCGGCATCTGTCAATTCGCAGTGCAGCCGCGCTTCGCTCCCTCCCTTTGGCGCAGCCAAGGGGAGGGTTGGGGAGGGGTGCTTTCTGCAGGGGAATGAACGTCGCAAACAGACAACTCAAGCAAGCGGACGAGCAAAGCCCCGGGTGCGCTGCGCTTACCCGGGCTACAAGTGCACAAACAAAAGCCCCGACATCAACCGATATCGGGGCACGAAAGTTCCAAAAGCACTACCCGCGAACCTACAGTCGTAATAGCCCCCTTTAGTTAAGGGGGCGCGCCGACAGGCGCGGGGATATGGAAGGACAGGGAGTGGGGCCCAAGGTTTGCAGCGCAAACCCTTGGGGTGAAGCCGCCGTAGGCGGTTTCACTTCCCCCTTTAGTAAAGGGGGCGCGCCGACAGGCGCGGGGATATGGAAGTACAGGGAGTGGGGCCCAAGGTTTGCAGCGCAAACCTTGGGGTGAAGCCGCCGTGGGCGGTTTCACTTCCTCCTTTAGTAAAGGGGGCGCGCCGACAGGCGCGGGGTTATGGGTGTAACGGGCACGGGGCCCAAAGTTTGCGAAGCAAACTTTGGGGTAACACCGCCTTCAGCGGTGTTACTGCGCCTTGATCGCCATCGCCTGCAGGCCCGTGCCGTTGAGCTTGGCCTTGGCTTCGGCCAATTCGCTGGCGGTGCCATAAGGCCCCATGCGCACGCGATACACGGTGTTGCCGTTGATCTGCGCCGATTCCACGCGCGCTGCCAAGCCCATCATCGCCAGCTTGGCCTTGGTCGATTCGGCATCGCCGGAGGCACCAAAAGCACCTGCCTGCAGGATGTAGCGTACGTTCTCGGTCGCCGCGGGTGCCGTCGCGGCAACGGTAGCCGCCGGCGCTGCTACCGGCTTGGGCGCCGCAGCGGCAGGTGCCGGGGTAACACTGGCGACCTGTGCCGGGCGCGAAGCCGTTTCAGTGATCGGCGTCGGTTGGCGCACGCTCTCGCTCACCGGTGCCGGCAACGGACGCCCTTCCAGCGCCGCCTGTGCACGCTGGGCTTCAGTCGGCGGCGTCGCAGGCGTAGCCGGCGTCGCTGCCGCAGTGGCACGCGCGGCGGCGGCACGACGTTGCTCCTCGGCCTTGGCGCTGGCAGCCAATTCGGCGTCGGACATCTGTACTTCCGTGCCCGGCAACAAGGTGTAGAAGTCGTACTGGGTGGCTGGCTTTTCCTCCGGCTTGGCACCGGCAGGCGTGGCTGGCTTGTTCGATTCCACACCGGCATCTACGTCGGCGTCGGCAACCGGTGCCGGCTGTGCATCCGGGTTGGGCTGTGGACCTACGCGCAGGAAGCCGTCGCCGTCCTTCTTGAACAGGTTGGGCGCCGCCAGGAACACCACCGCCGCAATCGCCACGCCGGCAACCAGCCACACCCAGCCGGGCGTGCCATTGTCGTTGTTGCGTCGTGCTTGGCTTTTGCCGCGTCGTGCTGCCATGTCTACTGCGTCTCCAGGTGTTTACATCTTTTCCGGGGCACTGACGCCCAGGATGCTCAGGCCGTTGGCCAGGGTCTGCCGTGCGGCGCTGGCCAGGGTGAGCTTGGCATTGCGCTCGGCTGCATCATCCACCAGCACCGGGGTGCCGTGATACCACGTGTGGAAAGCGTGTGCCAATTCACGCAGGTACTGCGCGATCTGGTGCGGTTCCAGCGCGATGCCGGCCGCTTCCACCACTTCCGGGTAACGCGAGATCTCGTTCATCAGTTCCAGCGAAATCTCATCATCCAGACGTGACAGTGCGGCCAGGCCTTCAGCCTGCTTGTAGTCCAGGCCCTTTTCCTGCGCTTGGCGCAGCAGTGAGCAGACGCGGGCATGCGCGTACTGCACATAGAACACCGGGTTGTCGCTGCTCTGCTGGCGGGCCAGGTCGATGTCGAAGGTCAGCTGCGAATCCGGCTTGCGGGCGATCAGGAACCAACGCACGGCATCGCTGCCCACTTCCTCGATCAGGTCGCGCAGGGTCAGGTAGCTGCCGGCACGTTTTGACAGCTTCACTTCCTCGCCGCCGCGCATCACCGTCACCATCTGGTGCAGCACGTATTCCGGCCAGCCCTTGGGGATACCCAGATCCAGTGCCTGCAGGCCGGCGCGCACGCGCGCCAGCGAGCCGTGGTGGTCGGCACCGAGTTCGGTGATGGCGCGCTCGTAGCCGCGCTGCCACTTGCTCAGGTGGTAGGCCACGTCCGGCAGGAAGTAGGTGAAGGTGCCGTCGGACTTGCGCATCACGCGGTCCTTGTCGTCACCAAAGTCGGTGGAACGCAGCCACAGCGCGCCGCCTTCCTCGTAGGTGTGGCCGGAGCTGATCAGCTGCTGCACGGTCTCGGCGACCTTGCCGTCCTTGTACAGCGAGCTTTCCAGGAAGTAGATGTCGAAATCCACGCCGAATGCGGCCAGGTCCAGGTTCTGCTCGTTGCGCAGGTAAGCCACGGCGAAGCGGCGGACTTCTTCCAGGTTCTCCGCATCCTTGGCGCCAACGATGTGGCTGCCTTCCAGGTCCACGGTCTGGCCCAGCAGGTAGGCCTTGGCCACGTCGCCGATGTATTCGCCGTTATAGGCTTCTGCCGGCCATTGCGCGTCGCCCGGCTTGAAGCCGCGCGCGCGCGCCTGCACCGACTTGGCCAGGTTTTCGATCTGCACGCCAGCGTCGTTGTAATAGAACTCACGCTTGGCGTTCCAGCCGTTGGCTTCCAGCACACGGGCGATGCAGTCACCGATGGCACCGGCGCGGCCGTGGCCGACATGCAGCGGGCCGGTCGGGTTGGCCGACACGTATTCGACGCCGACGCTGCGGCCGTTGCCGCTCAGGTTGCGGCCATAGTCCTCGGCTTCCTTGAGCACGCTGACCACTTCGCGCTGGTAGGCCACCGGCGAGAGTTTGAAATTGATGAAGCCAGGGCCGGCGATCTCGACATTGATCATGTCGTCGCTGGCCGGCAACGCGGCGACCAGCGCCTGCGCAACGGCACGCGGATTGCTGCGCGCGGCCTTGGCCAGCAGCATGGCGGCGTTGGTGGCGAAATCACCGTGTTCGCGGGTCTTGGGTCGCTCGACCACGAAATCCGGCGGCAGGGTGTCGGCAGGCAAGGTGCCGTTGGCGCGCAAGGCTTCGATGCCTTGGCCGATGAGGGCGCGGAGTTGGGCTTTCACGTGACTATTCTGCTTGAAGCGCGGAACTGACCATTTTACCTGACCTGCGCCGAGGCCGCCTGCGAGGCGCGGGCGGGGGTCAGGAATGTCAAAAAAACAGAAAGGCCGCTGCGGCTACAGGGCGGGTGGATTTCACTGATGGTCGAGCAGGTTTGCCACCGGCGGCAGAGTTCAGGCTGGCCCGTTCAGACCCAGCCGCGGGCGGCCAGCGATACCGGCGCGCCGTCACCGATCACGAAGTGATCCAGCAGGCGGATATCGACCAATGCCAGGGCCTGCTTCAGCCGCTCGGTGATCGCCCTGTCTGCCGCCGACGGTTCAGGATTCCCGGAGGGGTGGTTGTGGCCGACGATCACTGCTGCAGCGTTATGGGACAGAGCATGACGGACGACTTCACGCGGATGCACCTCGGCGCTGTCCAGCGTGCCTGTGGATAACTCCTCGAAGGCCAGGGCACGGTGGCGGTTGTCCAGGTACAACGCCGCGAATATTTCCTGCGGGCGGTGGCGCAGGCGTTGGGCGAAGTAGCGGCCGGCGGCGCTGGGGTCGGTGAGTGCATCGCCCCGTTCCAGCCCGGCGGCCAGATGGCGCCGCCCCAGCTCCAGCGCGGCGCTGAGCTGGCAGGCGCGGGCGGGCCCCAGGCCGGGAAGTCTGGCCAGTTGCGGAGCACTGCGGTCCAGCAATGCCCGCAGCGGGCCGTGCGTCTGCAGCAGCTCGCGGGCGGTCTGTACCGCATCACGCCCGCGCAGGCCGGAACCGAGGAAAATCGCCAGCAGTTCCGCATCGGAAAGTGCGGCCGCGCCACGCGTCAGCAGTTTTTCGCGCGGGCGTTCAGCGCTGGGCCAATCACGGATATGCATGAGTGGCAGATTCACCGCCATTTGCCAAAAACTGGATCAGGCGTAACAAAGCCTTCGGTTAAGCTAACCCTTCTTCTGTACCTAGGAATCCCCATCCGTGACCGCCGTTTCCCCCACTTCCCGCCCCTTGGAAGGACAGAAGCTGCTGCTATGCGTCGGCGGCGGCATCGCTGCGTACAAGTCGCTGGAGCTGGTGCGTCGGCTGCGTGATGCCGGCGCCACCGTGCAGGTGGCGATGACGGCGGGGGCGCAGCAGTTCGTCACCCCGTTGAGCTTCCAGGCGCTGTCCGGCCATCCCACCCGCACCACGCTGTGGGACAGCGCCGCCGAGCAGGCCATGGGTCATATCGAGCTGGCACGTTGGGCCGATCGCATCCTCATCGCCCCGGCCACCGCTGATCTGCTGGCCCGGCTGACGCATGGCAATGCTGACGATCTGGTCACCACGCTATGCCTGGCCAGCACTGCACCGCTGACGGTGTGCCCGGCCATGAACCACCGCATGTGGCTGCACCCGGCAACCCAGGCCAATATGGCCGTGCTGCGCGAGCGCGGCGTGCAGGTGATCGGGCCGGAAGATGGCCCGCTGGCCGAGGGTGAATCCGGCCCGGGCCGGGTCAGTGAAGCACCGACCATCATTGCGGCACTTGCCGGCAATCTGGCCCCACAGGCTCCGGCCAAGCCGGGCCGGCTGAACGGCATGCGCGTGCTGATCAGCGCCGGTCCCACTTACGAAGATCTGGATCCGGTGCGCTACGTCGGCAACCGCAGCAGCGGCAAGATGGGCTACGCCCTGGCCGCCGCCGCCGCCCGTCAGGGCGCGCAGGTGGTGTTGGTCAGCGGCCCGGTGCAGTTGCCCACGCCGGCTGGCGTGCAGCGCATTGATGTGCGCTCGGCCGCGCAGATGCGAGAGGCGGTGCTGGGCGCATTGCCTGCCGATATCTATATTGGCGCGGCCGCCGTGGCCGATTACACGCCACGCCAGGTCTCGCCGCAGAAGCTGAAGAAGACCGCCGGCAGCCAGACCCTGACCCTGGAGCTGGTACGCACCGCCGACATCCTGGCGGAAGTGGCCGTGCAGGAGCAGGCTTTGAAGCTGGTGGTCGGCTTTGCCGCCGAAACCCACGATGTGGAGAAATACGCCCGCGGCAAGCTCGCCGACAAGCACCTGGACCTGATCATCGCCAACCAGGTCGGCATTGCCGGCAATGGTTTCGAGAGTGACCAGAACGCGGCCGTGGCCTACTGGAACGGCGGCCTGCGCGAGTTCCCGGGCACCGCCAAGACCCAGCTGGCAGAGCAGTTGCTGGACCTTATCGCAGAGAGGTTGGACGCATGAGTAATGGACTGCAGCCCTTGCAGGTGAAGTTGCTGGATCCGCGCTTCGGTGACAGCTGGCCGCTGCCCGCCTATGCCACCGAGGCCAGCGCCGGCATGGACCTGCGCGCCGCCATCGAAGCGTCGTTGACGTTGGAGCCGGGCGATGCGGCCTTGTTGCCCAGCGGCATTGCCATCCATATCGCCGATCCGGGGCTGTGCGCGGTGGTTTTACCGCGTTCCGGGCTGGGCCATCGCCACGGCATCGTGCTGGGCAACGGGACGGGCCTGATCGATGCCGATTACCAGGGGCCGCTGCTGATCAGCGTATGGAACCGGGGCCGCGATGCATTCACCATCGAGCCCGGCGACCGTATCGCGCAGTTGGTGGTGATGCCGATTGCACGCGTGACGTTGCAGGTAGTGGATACTTTCATCGACAGTGCACGTGGAACGGGTGGATTCGGCCACACCGGGGTGCGCTGACAGGGGGAAACGCACGATGAGCCAAGGCAATGACAGCGGGCGGCCACGTCCCGCGCTGGGTCGATCAACACCACTGCTGGCGGTATTGCTGCTGCTGTTGGCCGGCTGGTTCGGCTGGAGCGCGGTAGAGCAATGGATGCAGTCCGGTACCAGTGCCGGGTTGGAGCAGTCCCGCGATCAGGCCGTGACCGGCGTGCAGCAGGCGTTGGCCGCGCAGACATCGCAGTTCGGCAAGCAGCTGGCGCTGGAGCCGGTGAAGGCTGCGCTGGTCAGCGGCGACGCAACCGCCGTCGCCTTGGCGATACGTGACAAGTGGAACGGCGTGGAAGACGCGCAGGTCCTCGACGCCAGCCTGGCCGCGGCCTATGCCGAGCCGGCGACCTTCGGATACTCGCGGTTGGCCTTGCTGGAACAGGCCCTGACCGCCGGCCAGCCGGTAGCGCTGGTAGTCCGCGATGGGGGGAGTCCGCGCCTGGGCCTGGCCGCGCCGGTGCTGCTGCAAGGCAAGCCGGCGGTGATCTACATCCGCCAGCCGCTGACCCGTTTGACCTCCGTGTTTGATGGTATCGATTCGCCGGACAGTGCCTTCCTGGGCCTGCGCCAGGGCGGCTTCACCATCGTCCAGAAGGGCGACACCAGCCTGGGCAACAGCGCCGACGCGCTGGCGCGCCCGGTCGGCGACACCGGCCTGCGGGTGGTGGCGGAGTTGCCGGATGCCAACACCGGGGCGATGGGACTGGGGGTGATCCCCAGCGCCATCGTGGCGCTGTTGCTGGTGGCCACGGCATTGCTGCTGTTGTTGGGGCGCAAGCGTCTGATGAACCTGCCGGCCCTGCGCAAGAACAATGCCGAGGCCGACGACGCCGGCCCGACCCTGCAGGAAGCATTGGAACAGGATCCGCAGCCGTTGCCGTTGGCGGCCACGGCGCGCCCGGGTGATGCGCCGCAGGCGCAGGTCGAGCCGGGTGCCGAAGCGGTATTGCCGGTGATCTTCCGTGCCTACGACATCCGTGGCGTGCTTGGCACCGAGTTGAATGCCAGTGTCGCGACCTTGATAGGGCAGGCGATTGGCAGCGAAATGCAGGCGCAGGGGCTGCGCGACGTGGTGGTGGGGCGCGATGGCCGCCTGTCCGGACCGGAGCTGGCCGATGCCCTGATCGTGGGCCTGCGCCGCGCCGGTTGCGATGTCATCGATATCGGCATGGCACCGACACCGGTGGTGTACTTCGCCGGTTACCACCTGCGTGCGGGCAGCTGCGTCGCCGTCACCGGCAGCCACAATCCACCGGACTACAACGGCTTCAAGATCGTCATCGGTGGCGAGACCCTGTCCGGCGGTGCCATCACCGACCTGTACAAGCGCATCCAGGAAGGCCGCCTGCAGCGCGCCGACAGCGAAGGCAGCCTGCAGCAGCGTGAGGTCATCAATGACTACGTGCAGCGCATCGCCGATGACGTGCAGCTGGACCGCCCGCTCAAGATCGTCGCCGATGCCGGCAACGGTGTGGCTGGTGCGGTGGCGCCGCAGTTGCTGGAGGCCATCGGTGCCGAGGTCATTCCGTTGTACTGCGACGTGGATGGCAACTTCCCCAATCACCACCCGGACCCCAGCGATCCGCACAACCTCGAAGACCTGGTGCAGATGGTCAAGCGTTTCGACGCGGACCTGGGCGTGGCCTTCGATGGTGACGGTGACCGCTTGGGCGTGGTCACCAAGGACGGCAAGATCATCTTTGCCGACCGCCTGCTGATGTTGTTCGCCGCCGATGTGCTGGCCCGCAACCCTGGCGCTATGGTCATCTACGACGTCAAGTGCACCGGAAAGTTGTCCGATTACATCCTGCGCAATGGCGGCAGCCCGATGATGTGGAAGACCGGGCATTCGCTGGTCAAGGCCAAGATGCGCGAGACCGATGCCGAGCTGGCTGGCGAGATGAGCGGCCACTTCTTCTTCAAGGAACGCTGGTACGGCTTCGATGATGGCCTGTACGCGGCGGCGCGCCTGCTGGAGATTCTGGCGCAACGCGATGAAGAACCGTCGGAGGTACTGAACGAATTGCCGGATGCGGTCTCCACGCCCGAGCTCAAGGTGGCGGTGGAAGAGGGCACCCAGCATGCGCAGGTGGCTTTGATCGTGGCAGCGGCGCAGTTGGAGGAGTCACCGTTCGCGGGCGCCCGCATCTCCACCATCGATGGCCTGCGTGCGGATTTCAACGACGGCTGGGGGCTGGTGCGTGCGTCCAACACCACGCCGGTGCTGGTACTGCGTTTCGAAGGCAATGACGAGGCCGCGCTGGAGCGGATCAAGGCGGTGTTCCGTGAGCAGTTGCTGCAGGTGCTGCCTACGGGGACCGAGCTGGGGTTCTGATCGAGCGTGCTGTCTGGCGAAAGGCCGCCCGCGTGTTGCTTGGCGGCCTTTTGTTTTTTCAGGAGGGCTGCTTGCGAGGGGGGCGGTTTGGGGCTTTGGATTGGTGCGAAGAGCACCCCTCCCCAACCCTCCCCTTGGCTGCGCCAAAGGGAGGGGGCGCATCGTGCGCTGACCGTCAGATCGAAGCGCCGTCGCTTGTCTCCCTCCCTTTGGCGTAGCCAAGGGGAGGGCCGGGGAGGGGTTGCCGTTGCTCGTGCCTTCGCTCGCTTGTAGGAGCGGCGTCAGCCGCGAAGCCACAGTGGTTTCCGCATCCACCAATCTCACATCAACGAACGCCTGTTGTTTCACCAGCTGCGCGGCTGAGGCCGCTCCCACAACCACAACCGGCTCGCATCACTTCACGTCCCACCAAACCGCAAACCAACCCCCGGCTCGGTGAACAGGTAACGCGACTCCAACGCCGAATCGCCCAGCTTGTGCCGCAAACGCCCGACCAGGATGCGCAGGTAATGGGTGTCATGCCGATGCGTCGGCCCCCAGATTTCCTGCAGGATCTGCGGCTGCGTCACCACTCGCCCGGCATTGCGCAACAGCAGCGCCAGCAGCGCGTATTCCTTGCGGGTCAGCGCAATCGCCTCGCCGTCCACGCGCACGTCGCGGCGGGCCAGGTCGATATGCAGGTGGCCATCGTCGAACACCGGCACCTGGCCTTCGCTGTCGGTGCTGCGGCTGCGCAGCAGCGCCCGCACCCGCGCCATCAGCTCCTGGGTGCCGAACGGCTTGGTCACGTAGTCGTTGGCGCCATTGTCCAGGGCCCGCACCTTCTCCGCCTCGCCGGCGCGCACGCTGAGCATGATCACCGGCACCTGGCTCCATTGCCGCAGCTCGGCCAGCACGTCATGGCCTTCCATGTCGGGCAGGCCGATATCCAGCACCACCAGGTCGGCACCGTCCTCGGCCAGCCGTTGCAGGCCTTCGGCGCCGTTGGCGGCCTGGCTGACCGCATAACCCTGCGCGCGCAATGAGATATCCAGAAAGCGCCGGATCTGTACTTCGTCATCCACCACCAGCACGCGCGGCGGCGGAATGGCGGGCGCTTCAGCCATCATCGCGCGGGCTCTCGGGGTGCGGCTGGAGCATGGGCAGGCTCATGCGTATCAGGGTACCGCGTCCGTCGTGGCCCGGCAGCGCCTCGACGCGGCCGCCATGGGCACCAATCATGCCCTGGCAGATGGTCAGGCCCAGGCCGGTGCCCTGGCGGCCACGGTCGCCGCGTTCCACGCTGTAGAACATGTCGAAGATGCGCGCGCGCTGGTCATCGGGGATGCCGGGGCCGGCGTCGATCACGTCGATGACCAGTTCGCCATCATGCTGGCGCGCATGCACTTCGATCGGCACCTCGGCGGGCGAGAATTTGGCCGCGTTCTCCATCACGTTGAACACCGCTTGTTCGACCAGCGCCGGGTGCACCCAGATCGGTGCCAGCGTTGCCGGGATATCCAGTTGCAGCCGCACCTCCGGTTGGTAGCGCTGCAGCCGTCGCGCGGCCGAGCCGATCAGCTCGTCCACGCCGATCCAGTCGCGGTTGAGCTTGAGCCCGTCATGGCCGAGCCGGGTCATGTCCAGCAGGTTCTGGATATAGCGGTCCAGCCGCTCGCCCTCGACCACGATGGTGTCGAGCAGGGCGCGACGGTCGCTGGCATCCATTGCATCGGCGTAGTTGGACAGGCTGTCGGCCGAGCCGATCATCGCGGCCAGCGGCGAGCGCAGATCGTGTGATACCGAGGACAGTAGTGCAGAGCGCAGACGCTCGGTTTCGTTGTGCAGGTGCGCGGTTTCCAGATCGGCGACCAGCCGCGTGCGCAATGCGGCCTGGGCGATGTCGTCGGCCATCGCTTCCACCAGCTGGCGTTGTTCCGGTGCCAGGCGCGGATGCTGGTGGTCGAAGCGCAGCCCGGCCACGCCTATCGCGTGTGCTTCGCCGTCCAGCAGGGGCAGGAACCACCAACCGGCGCCGGCCAGCGTGTCGGTGAAGCGGCCTGCAGGCTGGCCATGGCGCAGGGCCCAATCGGCCGCAGCCAGATCGGTGTCGCCGGGGGCGGCGCTGCCGCTGGTACTGGTATCGGCACCCAGCCGCACCCATGCGGGTGCATCCAGCGCCTGTTCCAAGGCTACCCGCCCGGCATGGGCAACCTGGGCATTGTCGGTGGCGCCCACCAGTTGCCGGCCCAGCGTCTGCCGCACATTGGCGTGGCGGTTGGCGGCGCGCAGCGCCACCACCTGCATGCGCAGGCGCGAGGCCAGGCGGCCGGCGACCAGCGCGGCGGCCAGGAACAGGAAGACGGTGATCACGCCCTGGCGCGCGCTGATCGCGAAGGTGAAGCGCGGTGCGATGAAGAAGAAGTTGTAGGCCAGGAAGCACAGCGTCGCTGCCAGCACCGCCGCACTCATGCGCGTGCGTGCGGCCACCAGCACCACCGCGACGATGAACACCATCGCCAGGTCGCTGAGGCCGATCCAGTGTTCGCCCAGCCATGCGGCCAGGCAGGCGCCGGCGGTGGCCAATACCGCCGTCATCGCATCCTTGCCCCAGCTGTCCGGGGCCAGCGACAGGCCGAAGCGACGCGCGTTGGCGCGTGCCTGCGGGGTGCTGATGATGGTGATCTCGTAGTGGGCGCCGCGTTGGATCAACTGCTGGGTCAGGGTCTGGTTGAACAGGCGCGCCAGTGGCCGTTCGCGGGTACGGCCGAGCACCAGCGACGACACCGCGTTATGGGCGGCGTAGTCGAGCAGCGCATCGGCGATGCCCGGCCCGTGCAGCAGTTCGGCGTCGCCGCCCAACCGCCGCGCCAGTGCGAACGCATCGTCGATTTCGCGACGGGTTGCCTCGTCGTGACGCCGGTGTTGCACGGTCACCACCGTCCACGGTGCATCGCGGCGCTCGGCGATGCGCCGCGCTACCCGCACCAGGTATTCGCTCTGGCCGCCGCCGTCGATGGCAACCACAACGCGGCGGCGCAGCGGCAGATTGCCTTCGCCGCGCGCGGCGCGGGTCTCGCGCAGGCTGCTGTCGACGCGGTCGGCGGCTTCCTGCATCGCCAGCTCGCGCAGGGCGGTGAGGTTGGCCGGTGAAAAGAACGCCTGCAGCGCCTGCGCGGCCTGTTCCGGTACGTAGACCTTGCCCTGCTGTAGGCGCTCGATCAGCTCGCGCGGTGGCAGATCGACCAGCACGATGTCGTGCAGGCGATCGAATACCACGTCGGGCACGGTCTCGCTGACGCGCACGCCGGTGATACGCATCACCACATCGTTGAGGCTTTCCAGATGCTGGATGTTGATCGTGGTCCACACGTCGATACCGGCATCGAGCAGCTCCATCACATCCTGCCAGCGACGTTCGTGGCGGCTGCCGGGAGCGTTGCGATGGGCCAGTTCATCGACCAGCACCAGTGCTGGCCTGCGCGCCAGCACCGCATCCAGATCCATCTCCTGCAGTTGGTGACCGTGGTACTCCACCGCGCACATGGCAATGCGCGGCAGGCCGTCGAGCAGGGCGGCGGTATCGCTGCGGCCATGGGTTTCCACCACGGCCGCCATCACGTCCACGCCGCGCCGCAGCTGTTCCTGGGCGCGGGTAAGCATGCTGAAAGTCTTGCCCACGCCCGGTGCGGCGCCGAGGAAGACGGTGAGCTTGCCGTCGGCGTCGCGTTGCAGGGCCTCGGCCAAGGCATCGGCCTGGCGGCTACGGGAGTCGTTCATGGCCACGATTGTGCGCTGTTGCAGGCGCGCCCCGCATCAGGGCGCATGCGCGGCCTGGTCCAAGGCCAGGTTGAGGGCAATCACGTTGATGCGCGGCTGTCCGAATACGCCCCATTGGCGGTCCTGCAGTTGAGCATCAACCAGCGCTTGCACCTCTGCCTGCGACCAGCCGCGTGCCGCGGCAACGCGTGCCACCTGCACCTGCACCGCAGCCGGAGACAGCTCCGGGTCCAGCCCGCTGGCCGACTGCGTGACCAGGTCGGCCGGCACCGTGGCCGGGTCGATCTTCTCGCGTGCGGCGACGGCGGCGGTGGCCTCGCTGACGCGTTTGACCAGGTCTGGATTGCTGCGCGCCATATTGCTGCCGGCCGCGGCCATCGGGTCGTAGTTGGCCGACGAAGGACGGCTCTGGAAATAACCATCGCCAACGAACGGCTGCGCCAGATAAAGCGAGCCGCGCACCTGTCCATCGGCATCGCGGATCAGGCTGCCGTCGGCCTGCGCCGGGAACAGCGAGCCGGAGATGCCGGTCGCCAGCACCGCATAGACCAGGCCGGTGCCAAGCAGGCCGAACACGGACAGACCAATGGCCGGGCGCCACAGCGGGTTGCCGGAGCGATGGGAAGATTTCATTGAGGTGTTCATGCGCCAAATACCAGGACAAGAAGAAGGTCGATGGCCTTGATGGCCGCAAACGGCAGCAGCACGCCGCCCAGCCCGTACACCAGCATGTTCCGCCGCAGCAGCGCGGTGGCGGTGGCCGGGCGGAAACGCACACCGCGCAGGGCCAGCGGAATCAGGGCCGGAATCACCAGTGCATTGAAGATCAGTGCGGCCAGCACCGCGTTGCGCGGGCTCGACAGCTGCATCACGTTCAAGGCCGCCATCGACGGGATGCTGGCGGCGAACAGCGCCGGCAGGATGGCGAAGTACTTGGACACGTCATTGGCCAGCGAGAAGGTGGTCAGCGCGCCGCGGGTGATCAGCTGCTGCTTGCCCACTTCCACCACGGACAGCAGCTTGGCCGGGTCCGAATCCAGGTCGACCATGTTGCCGGCTTCCTTGGCCGCCTGCGTGCCGGAATTCATCGCCAGGCCAATATCGGCCTGGGCCAATGCTGGCGCATCGTTGGTGCCGTCGCCGACCATCGCCACCAGCCGGCCACCGGCCTGCTCGGCACGGATGCGCGCCAGTTTGTCTTCCGGCCGGGCCTGCGCGATGTAGTCGTCCACGCCGGCCTCGGCGGCAATGGCGGCGGCGGTAAGCGGGTTGTCGCCGGTGATCATCACCGTGCGGATGCCCATCGCCCGCAGCTGCGCGAACTTCTCACGCATGCCGTGCTTGACCACGTCGGCCAGCTCCACCACGCCGAGTACGTGCTTTCCTTCGCTGACCACCAGCGGCGTGGCACCGCCACGGGCAACCTGATCCACCCGCGCCTGCAGCTCGTTCGGCACCGTGCCGCCCAGCGCCAGCACGTGCGCGCTGATGGCATCGGCAGCGCCTTTGCGGATGCTGCGGCCGTTGGCCAGGTCAACGCCAGACATGCGGGTTTGTGCGGTAAACGCCAGATACTCCGCTTTGTCCGGTTCGGCGGTGTTGCAGGCCTGCTGGCGCGCCAGACGCACGATGGATTTGCCTTCCGGGGTCGGGTCGGCCAGCGAGGACAGCAATGCGGCCTCGCGCAGCTGCGCCGCATCGATACCGGCCAGCGGATGGAAGTGTGTAGCCTGGCGGTCGCCGTAGGTGATGGTGCCGGTCTTGTCCAACAGCAACACATCGACGTCGCCAGCTACTTCCACGGCCTTGCCCGATTTGGCCAGCACATTGGCCTGCAGTGCGCGGTTCATGCCGGCGATACCGATGGCCGGCAGCAGACCGCCGATGGTGGTCGGGATCAGGCACACCAGCAGGGCGATCAGCAGCAGCGGATCGACGCTGACGCCGACAAAGCCCGCAATCGCTGGCAGCGTCGCCACCACCACCAAGAAGGTCAGCGACATTGCCGCCAGCAGCAGGGTCAGGGCGATCTCGTTCGGCGTTTTCTGCCGGTTGGCGCCTTCCACCAGCGCGATCATGCGGTCGAGGAAGCTGTGGCCCGGCTCGGCACTGACCCGCACCACGATCTCGTCGGACAGCACCTTGGTGCCGCCGATCACGCCGGAGCGGTCGGTGTCGGCCTCGCGCAGCACCGGTGCCGATTCGCCGGTGACCGCAGCTTCGTTGATGGTGGCCAGGCCGCGCACGATCTCGCCGTCGGCCGGCACGAACTCGCCGGCACTGACGATCACATACTCACCCGGGCGCAGCTCGGCAGCGGGGACGCGGCTTTCGGCAGCACCCTGCAACGGCGTGGAAATACGCCGTGCGACCAGGTCCTGGCGTGCACGCCGCAGCGATGCGGCCTGGCCGCGGCCACGCGCCTCGGCTACCGCTTCAGCGAAATTGCCGAACAACACGGTCACCAACAGGATCGCAGTGACAGCCAGGCCGAAGCCCATCGGTGCCGTGCCACTGAGGGTGACGATCAGCGCCAGCACGGTGCCGGCCATCACCACCGCCATCACCGGGTTGTGCAGCAGGTGCAGCGGCGACAGCTTGCGCAGCGAGTCCAGCAGCGCACGGCGCAGGCCGGCGCCATCAAGCAGGGCCGGGCGCGGCGTTGTGTGGGAAACAGGGCGGTTCATGGGGGCGTTCACGGTGAGGGGGCTCCCTGCAGGGCCAGCAGGCTCAGGTGTTCGGCCACCGGGCCAAGCACCAGCGCCGGCAGGAACTGCAGCACGGTAAGGACGATGACCACGCAGACAAGCGTCAGGGCGAAGGTCGGGGTTTCGATCTGCAGGCTGCCCGCGCTTTGTGGCACCTGCCGTTTGGCCGCCAGCTGGGTGGCAATGACCAGCGGGATGATCAGGATCGGGAAGCGACCCAATGCCAACACCAGCGCACAACTCAGGTTCCACCACACGCTGTTGTCGGCCAGCCCTTCAAAGCCGGAGCCGTTGTTGGCATAGGCCGAGGTGAACTCGTAGAACACCTGGCTGATGCCATGGAAGCCGGGGTTGGAGGTGCCGGCCAGTCCAGGTACGGCCAACGTCAGTGCGGTCAGGCCGAGCAGGGTGATCGGTTGCAGCAGCACCAGCACCGCCAGCAGGCGCACCTGTGGCGTTTCCAGTTTGCGGCCGAGCAGTTCGGGCGTGCGTCCGGTCATCAGCCCGGCCAGGAACACCGCCATCATCAGATAGACCAGGAACTGCTGGATGCCGCAGCCAATGCCGCCCCAGATCGCGCTGACCAGCATGTTGACGATGGGCATCATGCCGCCGAGCGGGCTCAACGAGTCATGCATGCCGTTGACCGAGCCGTTCTGCACCTGGGTGGTGATGGACGACCATAGCGCCGTGCCATCGGCGCCGAAGCGGGCTTCCTTGCCTTCCATCAGCAATGCGCTGGCGGCGCTGGCGCTGTGGCCTTCCAGCCACAGGCTGGCACTGGTGGACAGCACCGACATGGTCAGCATGCAGCCGAATACCAGCGCACCAAAGCGCCGCCGTCCGGTGAAGCTTCCGAGCATGCAGATGATGGCCATCGGGATCAGCAGGATGCCGATCAATTCCAGCGCATTGGACAGCGGGGTCGGGTTTTCCAGCGGGAAGCTGCTGTTCGGGCCATACCAGCCACCGCCATTGGCGCCGAGTTGTTTGGCCGCAACCATGGCTGCGACCGGGCCGAGCGGGATCTTCTGCGTTTCCATGCCGGCACCGGCATCGATCGGCGTGGCCTGCGGGCCAGCGGCCAGTGTGGAAGGCACGCCCTGCCAGTTCAGCAGCAGCGTCCACACCAGGCACAGCGGCAGCAGGAAGCGCAGACACAGGCGCACCACGTCGGCGTAATAGTTGCCGACGGTGACGCGCGGTGCGGCATTGCCGCTGTCGTTGCTGGCCGGTTTCATGAACAGGGCACGCAGCGTTGCCACTGCCAGTGCCAGCCCCATCATCGGGGTGATCACCTGCAGGCCGGTGATGCCGGTCATCTGTGAGAAGTAGGACAGCTGCGCCTGGCCGCTGTAGTGCTGCTGGTTGGTGTTGGTCAGGAACGACACCATGGTGTGCAGCGCGGTGTCCCAGCGCATGTTGGGGATGTTGTCCGGGTTCAACGGCAACCAGGCTTGGGTCATGAACACCGCCTGGGTCAGCACCGCCAGCACCAGGTTGCTGATCAGGAACGCAACCACATAACCGCGCCAGGACATGGAATGGACGGGATCGACGCCCAGCACGCGGTACAGCGGCTTTTCGATCCAGTGGAAGAGGACGTCGATACGCATCGGCGTACCGCGCATCAGCCGTGCCAGGTACAGGCCCAGCGGCCATGCCAGCGCCAGGCTGGCCAGAAGAATGAGGGTGGCTTCAATCACGACGGCGCTCCTCAGAACGACTCAGGTCGAAGGACCGCGTACAACAGGTAGGCAGCGGCGATCAGCACCACTACGCCGCACAACAAAGCAAGCCAGCCGGGCATGGAAAACCTCGGAAACGAAAGCAGGACGCGGCCGGCTGTGCCGGAACCTGCGTCGGTGGACGGGCAGGGCGGCAGGCAGGCGCGGACGACTACGCTGATCACCCCGATCAGGCCGTTATCGTCATCCTGCGGGGCGTAAACGATCGACGCTGCTTGGGCGGGGCTGGCGTAAAAGGCGCGTAAAAAGTTGGGGGCTGTTGGGGCGGTGATCGCTGATGCGGGGAGCACAAGCGGCGCTGGAGCTCCTTTCATCCGCTCCCGCCTTCGCGGGGAGCAGGCTCTGCGTGCTCCTAGTCCCGGCCTGGCCCGGCGCAGCACGCGGGTTTTGCGAACAGTCACGAGCCTTTGGCTCGAAAACGCCTGTTCTTGACCCTGCAAGCGGGAGAAGGAATGGTCTTGGCTGGCGATGGAGACTGCCGTAGCGCGCAGACCTTTGATCGCCGGTGGAGTGGCAGTGACACGTGGACCTTCAGCCGCAGGGGGCCTATCCCTTTTTCAGGCAGAGGGAGAGGGCGGAGTCTGCCTGGGTTCTGCTGTATTCCGCAGACTTTCAACCGCCGATGAAGTCGCAGTGACACGTGGACCTTCAGCCGCAGGCGGCCTATCCCTTCTCCCGCTTGCGGGAGAAGGTGCCCGAAGGGCGGATGAGGGGAGCTTTTAAACAGTAAAAGCGGCCTTAAGGCCGCTTTTGTTCTCAATCCAATGGCTCATCGGGAAAGCCCTGCCGAGCATGGCTCGGCACTACCGCTGTTGCTCCCTCCCTTGCGCCGCAGGCGGAGGGGAGGGTTGGGGAGGGGTTGGCTTTGTGGCCTTTCCAGCGCTGCTGGCTTCGCGGCTGAGGTCGCTCCTACAAGGCTGGTGGATGGTTTGGAAAGCCCCTGCCGAGCATGGCTCGGCACTACGGTTGGCAGTTCATCGGGAGAGCCTTGCCGAGCATGGCTCGGCACTACGGCTGGCAGTTCACCGGGAGAGCCCTGCCGAGCATGGCTCGGCACTACCTCAGCCCTTGGCGGGCTCGGCGCTGGCAGCGGGTGCCGGGGCAGCGGCTGCGTCAACCGGTGCCGCGATCCCCTTGAGCTCGCGGTAGCGTGCCAGGCTCTCGGCGATCTCGACTTCCAGCGCCTGTCGCTGCTGTTCAAATGCCGCCTGCAGGCGCAGCTGCGCCAACAGCTCGTTGTGGCGCTGGCGGATCTCGCCAGCCTGCTTGTCCGGCACTTTCTGCCCGGCCAGTTCCTTGTTGCCGGCAGCGGTGAGCTGTGCCGCCAGGGCGCCACGCAGGCTGGTCACGTTGAAAATCGCCGTCTTGATGTTGTTGTCGACGATCGCCGTGCGTTCACTGAACACACGGCGCAGATCGTCTTCGGTGGCATACGTGGACAGCATGGCCTGCTCGGTACGCTTGCGCGTATCGGCTGCCGCGGCATCCACTTCCTGCTGGGCCTGTGCCAGGGCCGCGTCGGCGCGCTCTTCGGCGGTGAGCGCGCGCTGTACCTCTGCCGAGCGCGTGCCGCTGCGGGCATTGAACTCCTGGCGCGCGCTGTTCACCGCTTCCGGTGGCAGCGTGTCCGAACAGATGCGCTTGCCGCCCTCGTCCCAGCAATACAGCTTCTTGCCGGCATCAGGCGCCCGGTTCTGGGCCAGCGCCGGCATTGCCAGCGTGGCCAGTACCAGCAGCAACGTTGCGGTGGTTCTTGACGGATTCGACACCTTGGCAGCCCCCTGCTATCAGCCTGTCGGATTGCTCCCGTAGTGGCCACGGTAGGCCAGCAACGGTTCGCGATAGCCGACAAGTTCCGGGTTCCCGGAGGCGAATGCAAGCAGATCGGCCAGATTGGCGACGGCGATCACCGGAATGCCGGTTTCGGCCGACACGGCCTGGGCGGCCGAACGGCGGTCTTGCTCCGAGGCGATCTCCTGGCGGTCCAGCGCCACCACGATGCCGGCCGGGATGCCCTTGGCCTCGCGGATGATGGCCAGGGCCTCGCGGATGGCGGTGCCGGCGGTGATCACGTCGTCAACGATCAGGATGCGCTTGCCGGCCATGTCGGCGCCGATCAGGCTGCCGCCTTCGCCGTGGTCCTTGGCTTCCTTGCGGTTGAAGGTCAGCGGCAGGTTGCGGCCGCGGTGCGAGAACTCGCAGGCAATCGCGGTGGCCAGCGGGATGCCCTTGTAGGCCGGGCCGAACAACTGGTCGAAGGCAATGCCGGCATCGTCGATGGCATCGGCGTAGCAGTTGCCCAGCTGGGCCAGGGCCAGGCCGGTGTCAAAACGGCCGGCATTGAAGAAATACGGGCTCACACGGCCGGACTTGAGGGTGAACTGGCCAAAGCGCAGCGCGTCGGCGTTCAGCGCCAGCTGCAGGAAACGGGAACGGTGGTCACTCATGTAAATACGCTGTCTTATCGTCTATTGAGGCTCCTAGGGTAAAGCATGGCCCTTGCAATTGCTGCGTTGCGCGTCCTGGAGGGGCCGGGGCGGCAGGGCTGGGCGGTTGTCAGGCGAAAGCGCCGCGGGTTTGTCGACCGCCCCGTTCCGGGCGGTATGCTGTGCCGGTCTTGAGCTTTCCTTACAGCGGTCCTTCATGCGTATCACCAGTTTCAATGCCAATGGCATCCGTTCGGCCACTACCAAGGGCTTCAACGAGTGGTTCCTCGGCCAGCAGGCCGACGTGCTCTGCATTCAGGAAACCAAGGCGCAGGAGTCGCAGCTGACCGACGCGCTGTTCCGCCCGGATGGCCATCATTGCTTCTACCGTGATGCCATCACCAAGAAGGGTTATAGCGGCGTAGGCATCTGGAGCCGCCGCGAGCCCGATGAGGTGCGTACGGCATTGGGCTGGGCGCCGTTCGATGATGAAGGCCGCTACATCGAGGCACGCTTCGGCAATCTCAGCGTGGTCTCGTTCTACATCCCCTCCGGCTCCTCGGGCGACCTGCGCCAGGGCTTCAAGTTCGAGGTGATGGAGTGGCTCAAGCCGATCCTGGACGAGTGGCTGGCCAGTGGCCGCGACTATGTGCTGTGCGGCGACTGGAACATCGTGCGCAGCGCGCTGGATATCAAGAACTGGAAGTCCAACCAGAAGAACTCCGGCTGCCTGCCCGAGGAGCGCGACTGGATGAACGGGTTCTGTGCCGACCAGGCCGAACTGACCGACACGGCCAAGGGCCGCGGCTGGGTGGACGCCTACCGCGTGCTGCACCCCGAAGGCCAGGACTACACCTGGTGGAGCAACCGTGGCGCGGCTCGCGCCAATAATGTCGGTTGGCGCATCGACTACCAGTTCGTCACCCCGGGCCTGCGTGAGCGCCTGCGTGGCAGTTCGATCTATACCGGCCAGCGCTTCTCCGACCACGCCCCGTTCACCGTGGACTACGACCTGTGAGTGAAGCGGTAGTGGAAGCCCCGCCGGCAGGGCTGCAACGCCTGCGGCGGTTGTTCGTGATCCTGCTGCTCGGTTTTGCCTCCGGCCTGCCGTTGGCACTGACCGGCGGTGCGATGCAGGCCTGGCTGACCGTGGACGGGCTGGACCTGGTCACGCTCGGCTTCCTGTCACTGATCGGTATCCCGTACACCTTCAAGTTCCTGTGGGCGCCGCTGATCGACCGCTTCGACCTGCCAATACTTGGGCGCAGGCGCGGCTGGATCGTACTGATGCTGTTCGCGCTTGGCGTGGCGTTGACCTTCATGAGCACGTTGTCGCCATCGCGCAACCTGGCGTTGTTCGCGTCGGTGGCGGTGCTGGTGGCCTGCTTGTCGGCCACGCTGGATGTGGTGATCGATGCCTACCGCACCGATCTGCTGGCGCCGGCCGAGCGCGGCCTGGGCGGTTCGCTTACCGTCCTTGGCTATCGTCTGGCGATGGTTCTTTCTGGCGGCATCACCCTTATCTGGGCCGAGCAATGGCAGAGCTGGCCGCAGGTCTACCGGGTGATGGCGGGCCTGTCGGTGGCAGTGGGCGTGTTGGCGCTGCTGTTGATGCCGCAGTTGCCGGAACGCTTCAAGGCACCGGTCTCCAAGGCCGGTGGTGAGCTGCGTGGTTTTCTGGCGCTGGTCGCCGGCGTGGCGCTGGGTGCATGGTTGGCCCATCAGGCGCTGGTGTTGTTCGGGCTCGATCCGGACAGCACCGACCGCTGGGTGCGGCTGGTGTTCGTCGTCACCCAGATCGCTGCGGCCATGGTGTTGGGGCTGGGCATTACCCGTTGGGTGCGGTTCGAGACGCTCAACGCGTCGCTGCGCAGTTATTTCGGCATGCGCGGCGCGGGGGCGTTCCTGGCCTTGGTGGTGCTGTACAAGGTGGGCGACGCGTTCGCGTTGAGCCTGTCCACCCCGTTCCTGCTCAAGGGCATGGGCTTCAGCCAGGCTGAAGTGGGGCTGGCCAACAAGACCATCGGCCTGTTGATGACGATTGTTGGCGCCATCGTCGGTGGCTTCTTCCTGCTGCGTCTGCGTCTGTCGACGGCGGTGATCGGCTTCGGCGTGCTGCAGTTGGTGTCCAACCTCGGTTTCTACCTGTTGGCGCGGGAAGGAGCAGGGGCCTGGGGTACGGTTGAGGTGCCGGCGTTCAACCTGTTGATCGTCCATCTGGACCAGCCCACGCCGATGGATGGCCTGCTGCTGTTTGCATTGAGCCTGGACAACTTCGCCGGTGGCATGGGCACGGCCGCGTTTGTTGCCCTGCTCAGCGGGCTGTGCGGAACGCGTTTCTCGGCCACCCATTACGCCTTGCTATCGGCATTTGCGACCTTGGGGCGGGTGTTTGTCGGGCCGTTTGCGGGGGTGTTGGCCGACGCCTATGGCTGGCAGATTTTCTTCCTGGTGTCGGTGGTAGTGGGCCTGCCGGGCCTGCTGATGGCATGGTGGCTGCGGCGCGAGGTCGATGCCACTACCCAGTTGTCGCGCGCTGGTTGATCCCGCGCGCTGATTGAATCCTCCGGCGGTGTCGTTGATGATGCCGCCGGGGGGATTCACCGACAGTAGTGTGGTGCACATGGCTGACGTGACTCTGCGTGATATCGATCCGCTGCTGATGGAGCGCATCCGCCGCCTGTCGGTGGCGCGCGGCTGGACCCGCGAGGAAACCTGCCTGGCTTTGCTGGAACAAGGCTTGTTTGCCAGCGAACATCATGTGCGCGGTGGATTCGAGGAGCCCGAAGTGGATGTCCTGTCCGAGGCCATCAAGGCCCTGCAGGCGCTACCAACCGGCAGCGACATCTGAGAACTGTAGAGCCGAGCCATGCTCGGCTGGAGCCTTCCCGATAAAGCCTCTGCCGCGCATGGCTCGGCACTAAGCTGGAGCGTTGCCGGTAAAGCCCCTGCCGAGCATGGCTCGGCACTACCGCCTACCACCTACCGCCAGCCCCTTAGGCCAAATGAATCGCGCCCAGAATCCTCGGCCCGCGCGCGCCGCTGACGCTGGGCAGATTGCCCGGCCGCCCAGCCAGGGTTTCCTGTGCCAGCCACGCAAACCCCATCGCCTCCATGTAATCCGGGTCCAATCCGTGCTCGGCACTGGAGCCGATCAGCACGCCCGGCAGCCGCGCCTGCAATCTCGACAGCAACTGCGGATTGCGCACACCACCGCCGCAGACCAGCACGCGCCGCGCAGCCGGCAGCTGCGCCAGCAGCGCATCGGCCACCGTGGCTGCGGTCAGCTCCAGCAGCGTCGCCTGTACATCCGCGGGGGACAAAGGCGCTGCATCCAGCTGTGCCTCCACCCACTCAAGATGGAACTGCTCGCGGCCGGTACTTTTCGGCGGCGGCAAGGCAAACCAAGGCTCGGCCAGCAGCCGACCCAACAATGCTTCATCGATCCGACCACTGGCCGCAAACGCACCATCGGCATCGAACGCATGACCAAGATGGCGCTGACACCAGCCATCCAGCAAGGCATTGGCCGGGCCGGTATCGAAACCGCGGATACTGCCATCGCGGGCAATCAGGCTCAGGTTGGCAATACCACCGAGGTTGAGCACCGCGCGATCTTCATCGGCGCTGCCCAGCATGGCCAGATGAAAGGCTGGCATCAGCGGCGCGCCATGGCCGCCAGCGGCCACGTCGCGGCGACGGAAGTCGGCAACGGTGGTGATGCCGGTCAGCTCGGCGATACGGTTGGCATCGCCGATCTGCCAGGTGAAAGCCGGAGTGCTCAGCGGCCGATGACGGATGGTCTGGCCGTGCGAGCCGATTGCCCGCACCTGCTCGCGGCGCACTCCGGCATCTTCCAGCAGCTGATTGGCGGCAGCGGCGAAGGCGATGCCAACACTGGCATCCAGCTGCCCCAGCGCATCCATCGATGCGGGCTCGCCGCCTTGGCCCAGCGCGATCAGGGCATCGCGGGTCGCGCCGTCCCAGGCGTGGGTATGGCCGTGCACGAAGCGGCATCCACCGCTCTGCGGAAACTGCACCAGCGCCGCATCGATGCCGTCGGCGCTGGTGCCGGACATCAGGCCAAGAAACAGCGGCAGCTGCGGATCAACGGAGGACATGGCGGTCGCTATAAAGGAAACGGGCAGGGAAGCTTCAAGCTCCCTGCCCGTATCGTCAACGGTGTTGCGCTGGCTCAGCCGCGCTTGCCGCCGGTTGCCGGTGCGGCAGCGGCCGTCTGCGTTGTCGCCGGCTTCCTGCTGTCGCCGGCATCGGCGTAGATCAGTTCTTCCATGCCCTGGATGCGTGCCATCGCCGGTGCGGTCTGCGCACGGAAGGCGGCCAGATCGGCGCCCTGCAGCGGCTGCGGCGGCGGCATCGTCACCGACAGTGGATTGCGGTGCACGCCGTTGACGCGGAATTCGTAATGCAGATGCGGACCGGTCGACATGCCGGTGGAGCCCACATAACCGATGACCTGGCCCTGGGCGACACGCTGGCCGGCACGGTAGGGCCCCAGCCGCGACATATGCCCGTACAGCGTGGTGTGGCCGCTGCCGTGGTCGAGGATCACCACATTGCCGTAGCCACGCTGGGTGCCGGCGAACTGCACGCGGGCGTCGCCGGCGGCCATGATCGGGGTGCCAGTGCGTGCGGCGTAATCCACGCCCTTGTGGGTGCGCATGGTGCCGAGGATGGGATGGCGGCGGGTACCGTAGTTCGAACTCAGGCGCGCGAACTGGATCGGCGAGCGGATGAAGCTCTTCTTCAACGAACGGCCGTTGAGGTCGAAGTATTCGGACTTGCCATTGCGATCAAACCGGAAGCCGGTATAGGTCTTGCCGCCGGTCTGGAAGGCCGCTGCCAGGATCTTGCTGGTGTCGATGCGCTCGCCTTCGCGCCAGGTTTCGTCCATGACCACGCTGAAGCGGTCGCCCGGCTGCAGGTCCTTGGAGAAGTCGATGTCGTACTTGAAGATTTCATCGGTCATCGTGGCGATGGCCGAGGGCGACAGGCCTGCCTTGCGCGCGGCGTTGTACAGCGAACTGGTGATTTCACCGCTGGCCACCACGGTGCGGGTGCTGGTTGCACGCTCGCTGACCTTTTCGCGGATCTGGTCGCCCTGCAGGCTCAGCTCAACCCGATGATTGCCATCGCGGTCGAAACGGATGCTGCGCAGGCTGCCGTTTACCGGCAGGTCGAAGGCGATTTCGGCGCCCGGGCGCAGCTTGGTCAGCACCTCGCGGGTGCCTGGATGGTCCAGCACCTTCTGCATGGTGGTCGCCGGTACACCGGCGGCTTCGAACAGATCACTCAGGGTCTGGCCACGTTGCACCCGCTGGATCTGCCAGCTGTCGCCGGGGGTTTCGCCGCGCCGCGCCAGTGACAGCGGCGGCAGGGGCAGGGCAAGCGTGGAATGCGACGACGGCAGGTTGCTGTCGATGGAATTGGAAAAACCGGGGACGATTGTCGCCGCCAATGCACCGATGGTGACGAACAGGCTGGCGTGGATCCAGTGCCGCCGGTTCCAGCGTTCGTTGAACGCGGCGGGCAGATGTTCCTTCAACTTCCGATGCAGGGCGTTGTCGTGCAGGACGTGGAGTCTTTCCTGGAAGCGCTGTTTGCGCGCGGAGCCATGATCGGGTTGGGACATCGGTCGGTTCTCTGGTCGACCCGGATCGCGGGCCCAAACGCAGGTAACATAGACACCTATCAATACCGCGTCAAACCATTGAGCCGCATGGCTTTTCAATCGGTTAACGTGGTTAACTTGTACTTAACACCATTCATGTTTTTGACTGCGAAGTCGGGAGTTTTAGCGTGTCCTCGATTGATGAAGCCCTTGCCCTGATCGGTCGTGGAGCCGATGAAATCCTCAAAGTGGAAGAACTGCGCCAGCGTCTGGAAAGCGGCCGCCCACTGCGCGTGAAGGCCGGCTTCGACCCCACCGCACCGGACCTGCACCTGGGCCACACCGTACTGCTGAACAAGCTGCGCCAGTTCCAGGACCTCGGCCATCAGGTCATTTTCCTGATCGGCGACTTCACCGGCATGATCGGTGACCCGTCCGGCAAGAGCCTGACCCGCAAGCCGCTCAGCAAGGAAGACGTGCTGGCCAATGCGCGCACCTATGAAGAGCAGGTATTCAAGGTGCTGGATCGGGAAAAGACCGAAGTCCGCTTCAATTCCGAGTGGTTCGGCAAGATGACTGCGGCCGACATGATCCGCCTGGCCGGCCAGCACACCGTCGCCCGCATGCTCGAGCGTGACGATTTCGCCAAGCGTTATGCCGCCCAGCAGTCCATTGCCATCCATGAATTCCTCTACCCGCTGGTGCAGGGCTACGACTCGGTGGCGCTGAAAGCGGACGTCGAGCTCGGCGGCACCGACCAGAAGTTCAACCTGCTGATGGGCCGTGGCCTGCAGGAGCACCACGGGCAGAAGCCGCAGATCGTGCTGACCATGCCGCTGCTGGAAGGTCTGGATGGCGTCAACAAGATGTCCAAGTCGCTGGGCAACTACATTGGTATCAGCGAACCGGCGATCGACATCGTCACCAAGACCATGAAGGTCGACGACGCCTTGATGTGGCGCTGGATCGACCTGCTCAGCTTCGATATCTCGATTGACGAGGCCAAGCAGCTGCGCGCCGACGTCGAGGCCGGCAGCATCAACCCGCGCGAGATCAAGCTGCGTCTGGCGCGCGAGCTGGCCACCCGCTTCCACGATGCTGCTGCTGCCGAGCAGGCGATTGCCGGCTGGAATGCCGCGGTGACCGGGCAGGGCGACATCACCCAGCTGCCGCTGCAGGAAGTCGCCATCCCGGCCGAAGGCCTGCGTATCGGCGCCCTGCTGACCGCTGCGGGCCTGACCCCGAGCAACTCCGAAGCGTCCCGCAAGCTCAAGGAGCGTGCGGTGAAGGTGGACGGCGAAGTAGTCGAAGACGCCCAGACCGTACTGCAGCCCGGCTTCGAAGGTTTGCTGCAGGTAGGCAAGCGCACCTTCGCCCGCGTCCTGCTGGTGGCAAGCGCCTGATGCCTGAAGCCCCTCTCCCCCCCCGGGAGAGGGGTTGGGGAGAGGGTAGGGCGAAGCGTCGCTGTGTCAGCAACGCGGCACGCTCAATCCGCTCAACAGGAAGGTCTTGCTTCCGCACACTAACAAGGTGCACGCAAAGCACTCCCTGCTTCCGCAGCGGCCCAATGAACGAAAGTTGGATAAAACTTTCCACACCCCCTTCACAAACCCCGCAAAGAAGCACATACTTCACCTCCCCCGACGCAGGGGCCTCGCAAGAGGCGCCAGCAGAAGGAAAGCTTGAAGTCGCCGCCTCTCAAAAAGGTGTTGACGAAGCAGAAAAGCCGGCTATAATGGGCGGCTCGCTACGACGGAAACGTCGCAGCCTACGAAGAAGGCGCTGAGGCCCGATTCGAAGTTCTTTGAAAGTATGCGCAGGTATCTTGTGAGGACGCCTGCAGGAATGGATGACTGTCCATCTTGCAGACGTTTAATCAAGCAATGATTCAATTGTTTTAATGCAAGCGAAACGTTGCCAGTGATTGAATTTCTGCAGCTAAAGTATTTGTCTTCGG